>DATGNG010000144.1:0-7411 GCA_035306865.1 Sphingobacteriaceae bacterium | reverse complement strand
CCGAACGAGGCGCGTTTTCGTTGATCGGCGGCGGGGATTCGGCGGCAGCCGTCAGCAAAATGGGAATGACCGAACACGTCAGCTATGTGAGTACGGGCGGAGGAGCCTTGCTTGAATACATGGAAGGCAAAGTGCTGCCGGGGGTCAAGGCACTGCAGTAAGGGTAGAAGCCCGAAAATTTCCGGCCATTGGTTTACAGGTTCATCAATTAATTTGCAAAAGATCCTTGCAGATTTAATATTTTGTGTTAAATTTGCAAGGATGATCAAGAAGCGCTTAGAATCACATCTCCGGCAAGCCATCGGACGAAGTCCGTCCGTTGCACTGATGGGACCACGTCAGGTTGGAAAAACGACGGTGGCCCTCAACCTGTGTGACGAGATCCCTGCTATCTACCTTGATCTTGAAAACAATCTTGATGTGGCAAAAGTACAGGACATCACCGCCTTTCATGCCGAAAACAGAACCCAACTTATTATTCTGGACGAAGTGCAGCGCACGCCAGCAATATTTGCACCCTTGCGCGGGATTATTGATCAGGAGCGCCGGAAAGGGAACAAGACCGGATTGTTCCTGTTCCTCGGTCCCGCATCCATGGAACTCTTGCAGCAATCAGGGGAGTCATTGGCAGGACGTATCGCTTATCTCGAACTTTTCGGGATTGACGTACTGGAGTTTGCAGGGAACAATATGGAAGCCCTGAATCGGTTGTGGCTACGTGGAGGCTTTCCCGAAAGCCTGTTGGCAGATGCTGATACCCATAGTATGGATTGGCGACGGGACTTCATCAAAACATATCTTGAACGGGATATTCCACAATTAGGTCCTCGGATTCCGGCACAAACACTCGAACGCTTCTGGACGATGCTTGCCCATAATCAGGGTGGTGTGTTGAATGCTTCTCAACTGGCACGAAACCTTGAAGTAAGCAGTGTGACTGTCCACCGCTATCTTGATCTGATGGTTGACCTGTTGCTCGTGAGGCGTTTGCAGCCATGGGCTTCGAATGTGGGCAAACGCTTAGTACGTACACCCAAAACTTATGTCCGTGATAGCGGTCTTGTACATGCGTTGCTGAATATCCCTACCTACAACGATTTGGTCAGCCACCCAGTGGTTGGAGGAAGTTGGGAAGGGTTCGTGATTGAAAATATCATGTCTGTCGTACAAGGCAGGGCACTACCTTATTATTACCGCACGTCAGCCGGAGCAGAAATTGACCTTATTCTTGAATTTTCAGGACAGGAAAAATGGGCAATAGAAATTAAACGCAGTTCCGCCCCCGCCTTGTCAAAAGGGTTTCATATTTCGTGCGAGGATATACAGGCAGACAGAAAATTTGTTATTTATTCCGGCAAGGACAGGTTTCCGATGGGAGAGGATGTGACCGCTATATCGTTGGCGGATATGATGCAAGAAATTCTCACCAAAACGGGACAGTAACTCAATTATCCGGACACTGTCTGGAAGATTGGCTGCTGCTACAACAGGCCATCGCAATGCTTCACTTGCCAATGTACCTGAAGCCTTTGTAAGAAAGGTCAAAAAGGAACTGAAGAAATAAAACTTGGAGGGTGACAATACCCGTGAAGAAGAATTGGTGTAAGCTTTTAAGTTAGTATAAACTTAATCAATTCCGGACCATTCCTTATATCGGTTGATCAGGCCGTTTGTGGAGGCATCGTGGGTACTCACGGGGCCTCTTTCCGTTAATTCCGGCAGAATTTTTCCGGCGAGTTGTTTGCCGAGTTCCACACCCCATTGGTCAAAGCTGAATATATTCCAGATGACACCCTGTACAAAAATTTTGTGTTCGTAAAGGGCGATTAATTTGCCTAATTGCCTGGGGGTGATCCGGTTGATCAGGATCGAATTGCTGGGCCGGTTGCCTTCAAATGTTTTAAATGGCGCTAAACGGGCGATCTCGGCTTCGGGTTTTCCGGCTGCCCGCAATTCGGCCTCCACCTCTTTTGTACTTTTCCCGTTCATCAGGGCTTCGGTCTGGGCAAAGAAATTGGATAGCAACAGTTGATGGTGATTGCCGATGGGGTTATGGGATTGTGCCGACGCAATGAAGTCTGACGGGATTAGCTTGGTGCCCTGGTGGATCAATTGGTAAAAGGCATGCTGGCCATTCGTGCCCGGTTCTCCCCAAATGATTGGACCTGTTTGATAACTTACACGCTGACTATTACGGTCAACGGATTTTCCATTGCTTTCCATATCCCCCTGTTGAAAATATGCTGCAAATCGGTGCAGGTATTGGTCATAAGGAAGGATAGCATGGGATTCGGCCCCGAAAAAATTATTATACCAAATGCCCAATAGGGCCATTATTACGGGAATATTTTTGTCCAGGGGAGTTGTGCGAAAATGTTTGTCAGCTTCATGGGCACCCGCAAGCAATTCTTCGAACTTCTCAAACCCTATACTCAAGGCTATAGATAATCCAACCGCACTCCACAGGGAATAGCGTCCTCCTACCCAATCCCAGAATACAAACATATTGGCTGGGTCTATACCAAACTCCTTAACGGCTGGTTCATTGGTGGATATCGCTACAAAATGCTTTGAGATGACATTATCTTTTGAAGATGAATCCTTTGAAGATGACTCTGGATGTGGCAGACTCCTCAGCAACCAGTCCCGAGCAGAATAGGCATTTGCCATGGTTTCCTGGGTGGTGAAGGTTTTGGAGGCTATCAGAAATAGGGTGGTTTCAGGATCCAGGCCTTTTAAGGATTCCGAGAGGTGTGTCCCATCTACATTAGAGACAAAATGGAGATTAAGATGATTTTTATAAGCTTTTAATGCTTCAGTGACCATGACCGGACCCAAGTCCGAACCCCCAATCCCTATATTTACTACGCTCTTTATAGGCTTTCCTGTGTGCCCCTTCCAGGTTCCGCTGATGACCTGTTGTGAAAAGGATTTCATCTGGTCCAGCACGTTGTGAATATCTGGTTTAATATCCCTTCCATCAAGGATCAAAGGCGGAGCTATGGGGCTTCTCAATGCAGTATGGAGTACGGCTCTGCCTTCGGTTTCATTGATCGGCTGTCCGCTAAATTGCGCCTCAATTGCCGCCCCCACCTTGCATTCCCCAGCAAGCTGAAGCAATAATTCAGTGGTTTTTTGGTTGATTCTGTTTTTTGAATAATCGAACAGCAGCCCATCCAATTCTATGGAAAATTTGTGGAATCGATCGGGGTCTTCCCTGAATAGCTCCCGGAGGTGCTTTTCTTTCATTTCCTGAAAGTGCTCGCTGAGCTTCTCAAAGGCATGGGTTTTGGAAAAATCGATCCGGGGCAGCATAGTTCATGTTGTTATTTAGGACTAAATTACAAAATCCTTTTGTTTTACGGTTTTTCGGTCGGGAGTTTTTATCAAAATTCCCAGTAGTCCAAAATTTTCAAGGAAATATTATCTCCTACTTCTACGGGATTTTTGGGATCCATTATGGTACGCAGCTCTAGTATTTTTCCCCGGTTTGATCCAGTCTGCTCATCGTTCGGCCTTTCTTGTGAATGTAGGATGACCTCATTGTACAAGCCTCTGAAGCGGATAGCATGTACTTGAAAAGCTCCATTTTGCTGTTTCTTGAGCTGCATCGCATCACGGTGAATGCCTATTTTGCGATCGGAATCGATCCCCAGGATTTTGGCGTTTTCTGGGGTCAGAATATTGGCTTGTGCCAGCAATCCGGCAACATATGGATTAGGGGGATGTTCAAATAGCTTTCGGGGATGGCCCAGGGCAACTTTGGTGCCTTTGCGGATGATAAGCAGCTGATCGGCCAGTGCGAGGACTTCGGTGGGATCGTGGGAGACCATAATGACTGTCAGCCCGGTAGTCTTTGCAATTTCAAGTATGTCTTCCTGGAGCACCTCTCTGAAGGCGGCATCCACCTGGTTGAAGGGTTCATCCAACAACAAAACCTTTGGTTGATTGACCAGTGCCGTTGCGATGGCAACCCTTTGTTTTTCTCCCCCACTGAGATCAAAAACCCGTTGATCTTGTAAATGAATGAGACGGAGGCTCTTGAGAATCCTTTTGGTAAGTCTCTCTTTGGAGGTCAAATTGGTATTTGACAATTGGGAGGCCACATTGTCCCAAACGGAGGCGAATGTGTTGAGGTCATCAAAGCCCTGGGTTACCATTCGCATGTCTTCATGCCCCGGGATCAGTTTTTCAGAGGGGCCGGGTATTTTGAAGCCTTCATACCTGATTTCACCAACCTTTGGACTTAGCAGTCCGTAAATAAGTTTGAGTAAAGTACTCTTGCCACTGCCACTTTCTCCTATTATTGCTAAAACCTCCCCTTTATTTGCTGAAAAACTGAGATTTCGGAGTGCGGTAACCGGGGTTGTGCCTTCAAAAGTGTAACTGACTTTTCTGCCTTCGATCAGAGATCGGGTTTTACGATATTCCGGTGTTGGGCTGGCACATTGTGTAGAGTTGTCTATCATCATTTCGTAGCGGAACAATCCATAAAGGTCGCGCCGCTACGAAAATATGAAATCTCTGTCAATTTCGGGTATGTTGGCATTAAAAGCCTAAAGTCAATCCGAAGGTAAGGTTTTGAAGTCCTGCGCCAGCCGGGCTATTGTCAAACATATCGTTGAAATAATATTTTCCATAGATCCCCATGCTACCGACTCCAAATCTTGCGAATGCCCCATATTGGAAAGGTGCATAACCAAATTCTCCTTTTTTCTTAACCCTATCCCCATTCTCCTGTCTGAACCGCTGTGTTCCTTTGAGCAAGAACCCGGTAATTGGACCAAAAGCAATTTTTGTTTTCTGATCTGCCGAACGGAACTCAAATGTCAGGGGCAACCTCATGTAAGTAGAGGTCAGCCTGTTTTTGGAAATATCCTCCCCGGCGGGCTGAGCCGTTGTATAGGGCGAGCCTTCCGGGTCAAAAATCAGATCTTTACGCAGCCTGATGTAAGTCCAGTCAAATCCTGCTGAGGCATAAATTTTGAAGTTGCGGTTGAAGCGATATCCTGCCTGCAACACATCGAATCCGAAATTGACGGTTTTGCCCGGACGATAGTTAAAGATTTCATTTTCACCGGCCATTTTGAAACTGCCATCTACCATAGGCTTGGTCAATCCGAGATCTATTCTGGAAAAGGTGATTCCGAAAATGGGTTTAGGACCTCTGCGATTGCTTACTCTTTTGTTTTGCCTGTTGCTGGAAGTATCTAAATTAATAACTCGATCCGATTTTTGAACTGTAAAGATTCCATCGTCCTGACCTGGCAAAATGATTTTTATTTTCCGCTTCTCCCCGGTTTTAATATCTTCAATTATGATTGTGTCGCCCGGAAGCTTGATTTTTTCAGTTTTCAAAGTATCCTGCACGCTAATATCCTGTATGCTAAATTCGCTCATGCTGAAGCCGGGGCTGCTTGCAAGTAGCAAACCTGCAACGAGAAAAAATGATTTGATTTTGATTGCTTTTTTCATTTTCTGCTAATTTTCTTGTTTGTTGAATTTCAGTTTCTAAGTATTCTTTTTTATGTACGATTTGATAATGTTAATTTTTGGCTCGCCTTAATTTCTGGCTTGTGCTAAATTAAAGTCGATTTTCAGGCTGCCTTCATCGTCATTGGAGAAGGAGACAAATTTTTTGTCCCGTTTGTCAATCTGTGCTACCATTAGATTGAGGAGTTTGCTGACCCCAAAGCGGGAGCGCATCTGGGTTTCGTCCTCGATATGCCCTGCGACTTCTGGCTTCAATTCCTCTATTTGAGGAGCGTGAAGGTCACTTGTGCTGACGTTCAGGTCTGGGTCAATTTGCACTGATGCCAATGTGTTTTCGTCAAAAACAGTCTTCTCATCCACACTTCCGGCAATTAGGTTTTGGGAAGATTCCGGCAGCGTGGTTTGAATGGGCTCTGTGTTAATGGCCAATTGATTTAGTTCCTGATCCATTATTTCTTCCTCCTTCCTTGAATTCCTTTCAGTGGCATTTCTTTCTGTGGCCTGCAAAGTGGTCGCCAGAAATCTGCTGATGGTTTGGATATCATCGGATAGTTTTTTTCCTCCAGATTCGGCGCTCTGGTCTGTGGCGGGGCTCAAAGGATTTTTCCTGATTTCTGGATTGTCAACGGTCTGTTCCGGAGCATGGGCGCTCAGATAAATCACATCCTGTGGCTGATTTGCTGTGAAATATATGGCGCCGACAGCTATTAGGAGGACAGCTGCAGCAGCCCATTTTGACCATTGGAATTTCCTGGCTTCCTGTACTCCAAGCACCACTGTTTCCTGTTTTTGGTCCAGTTCTGTTTGGATGCGATCCCAGATTTGAGGGATAACTTCCGGACGGTAAGCATCCAGTTTTTCATGTAGCTTGCTGTCAAACTCTTTATCCATGTTTTTTTTCATAAACTCCTCCTTCCAGTAGTTTTATTCTCTTTTTTAACCATTCTCTTGCTCTCAACAATTGAGATTTTGATGTGCTTTCGCTGATCCCCAACTCTTCTGCTATTTCCTTGTGCGAATAGCCTTCGATAGCGTACATGTTGAAGACAATTTTATATCCTGCGGGCAACTGTTGAATGATGTTGATCAAGTCCTCGTACGCCAACTCATCAATTTCTGCTGCCGGAGCATGCTCTTCTTTCAATTCCTGAATGTCTTCAGCATGCACCATTCTTTTGTTTCTCCTAAAAGACTCAATGGCTGTGTTGACCATTATTCTTCGTATCCATCCTTCAAAAGAGCCCTCGCTTCGGTAACTGCTCATTCTTGTAAATACACGTACAAATCCAGTTTGCAAAATGTCTTCTGCTTCTGCCCTATTATTTGTGTATCGCATACATACGCCCAACATTTTGGACGCGGTCAGTTGGTACAGTTTTTCCTGTGCCTTCCGATCCTGTGCTTTGCACCCACTTATCAAGGATTCTATAGTATCCGTTTTACTCACGCTGTGTTTGCTTTGTGCTTGCTTTGTAATGGTAAGATGCGAAAACTCAGCCAAAGGTTGCATGGCAGGGTGAATTTTTTTATTTTAACGTGAGTCCGGTTTAAGCCGCTGACAAAAGTTGGTTATCTTTCCCATTAAAAACAAATTCCCCAAATTAGCATGAATATGGGGAATTTGAACTTCCGTAAAAACCGATCTTTCTGCGGAATTTATGTCTGGTACGTATCATCAAATTTTTCTTATCCCGAACTCATTCATCCTTTTCAGGACGGAAACGGTCGTGTTGGCCGGTTGATCATGTTTAAGGAACGCCTCGCCAACAATATTGTGCCTTTCATTATTGATGAAGATATTAAGCTGTTTTATTAGATTTGGAATTTGATTTCCCTGGCATTGTTTTCGGTAAGCGCTATTCGGATAATAGCGGCATCTTCGGGCAGAAGGGAGGGGATGAGCTCCGGCCATTCCACA
>DATGNG010000143.1:0-12718 GCA_035306865.1 Sphingobacteriaceae bacterium | reverse complement strand
TTACAAAACTATCCATCAGGGTGCCGGTCAATACCGACAGGACGGGTCTGCCCCTATTCCTGTAAACGGGAGGTTTGGGGTCGGAATACAGACTGTGGACAGACATAATGGCACGACCTTCAATAATGGGGTATATAGTATTGAATTGCTGCTGGACGACAAAGCAGTAAGTACAGTGGTTTTTGATAAGCTATCATTCGCCACATCGGGTACCATTCACGCTTATATTGACTACCCGCATTATCAAAGAACCAGAACGCGCATCCAGAAATCCTTCAAAGACCCGAACAACCCCATCAATATTTTTCATTTTCTGGACGGAGATGGCAGCCTCCGATTGGATGGAGGCGGAGGAAAGGGATCCATCAGAACACTGACCTACAGGGTTCGGGATGTACATGGCAATACGAGCGTGATCGGCATCCCTGTACGCCACGAACCAACCCATGAGCCTAAACGGGTGGCTCAAACCGGCACTGCTGTTTTCCGCTATGAACGGACAAATCAGTACCGTGCGGACAATATTGCATTGGACCTGCCGGAAAATGCGCTCTATGATCACCTTTATTTTAATTATGCACAGGGAACAAAGCCGGAAGGTGGGTATTCGCTGGTACAGCATGTGCATAACAACATGATTCCACTTTCCAGATCATACACGCTAAGTATTAGACCGGACCGAACTCTTCCAGCGCACCTTCAGGCCAAGGCCTTGATTGTTGATGCCAGAGGAAACTCTGTTGGGGGGTCATTCGGGGACGGATGGGTCACGACCCAAACCCGTTCCTTTGGGAGCTTCCATATCCGCGTGGATACAATTGCACCCCAGATCCAACCTTTAAATGTCAGTCCCGGGAAAAACCTGTCTGGCCAGTCCCGGATCAGTTTTCGTATCTCTGATAACCTTTCCGGGATTGCTTCCTACAATGCCTATATAGATGAAGAATGGGTCCTAATGGAATACGATCCCAAAACCCGATCCCTGTGGCATACTATTGATCGCGACCTGCCGAGAGGAAGGTATCAATTCCGGCTTGAGGTCAGGGACGGGAAAGATAATGAGAGCCGGTATGAGTTTAGTTTTTCCAGATAGTGTGGAATCGGGTTTGGTTTTTTGAATAATTTTTATTATATTTATAAGATGGACTCTATTTTAAACCCCGGGGATCAGGCCCCGGCATTCACTGCCAAAGACCAGCACGGCAACGAGGTTTCCCTCAGTGATTTTAAGGAAAAGAAAGTGATTCTGTACTTTTATCCAAAGGACAATACGCCCGGCTGCACTACCGAAGCCTGCAATTTCAGAGACAATTATGAAAGTTTACAGGCAGATGGCTTTGAGGTGATCGGGGTGAGCACAGATTCGGAGCAGTCCCACCAGAAATTTATAAGCAAATATGACCTGCCCTTTACCCTTTTAGCGGATGAAGACAAAGCGATAGTCCAATCCTATGGGGTTTGGGGGGAAAAGAACCTATACGGAGTCAAATATATGGGCACCAACCGCAGGACGTTCCTGATAGACGAAAATGGGGTGATCACCCATATTATAAAAAAGGTTGACAATAAAAACGCCAGTCAACAGGTACGGGATTTATTGAATAAGAAGTAAGAAATAGCTGGCAAAGATCAGGGACGGACCCAGATCTTTGTTCTTTTATCTTTTATCTTTTATCTATCTTTGCCGCCATGAGTAAGCAAAACGATGATTTTTTCAAAAGCGTAATTGCACATGCCAAGGAGTATGGTCTTGTGTTCCCTTCCAGTGAGATTTATGATGGATTGAGTGCTGTATATGATTACGGACAATTGGGCGTTGAATTAAAAAACAACCTCAAGCAATACTGGTGGAAATCCATGGTCCAGCTCCATGAAAATATTGTCGGAATTGATTCTGCCATTTTTATGCATCCCACTATCTGGAAGGCTTCCGGCCACGTGGATGGGTTCAACGATCCCATGATCGACAACAAGGACTCGAAAAAACGGTATCGTGCAGACCAATTGATCGAGGATCAGATCAGCAGGTACGAGGCGGATGGTAAAAATGAAGAAGCTGCCAAGCTCCAGGCCGATATGGATGAAGCCTTGAATGCGGATGATTTGCCACGTTTGAAAGCCATCATTGAAGAACATAACATCGTTTGCCCACAGTCTGGCACCAAGAACTGGACCGATGTGCGCCAATTCAACCTTATGTTTTCCACCAAAATGGGGGCGTCTGCAGAAGATGCGGACACAGTTTATCTCCGTCCGGAAACAGCGCAGGGGATATTTGTCAATTTTCTCAACGTGCAAAAAAGTGGCCGGATGAAGGTACCTTTTGGCATTGCCCAGATTGGCAAGGCCTTCCGAAATGAAGTAATCGCCAGACAGTTTATCATGCGCATGCGTGAATTCGAGCAAATGGAATTGCAGTTTTTTGTCCGCCCGGGAACCGAACTGGAGTGGTATGAAAAATGGAAAGAGACCCGTCTCAAATGGCATATTTCCCTGAATGGAGATTCTAAAAAATATCGTTTCCATGATCATGTCAAGCTGGCCCACTATGCCAATGCAGCGGTGGACATAGAATATGATTTTCCTTTTGGGTTCAAGGAAGTGGAGGGCATCCATTCCCGCACAGATTTTGACCTCGCCCAGCACCAGAAATTCTCTGGAAAGAAATTGCAATATTTCGATCCTGAAATCAACCAGAATTACGTGCCTTATGTAGTGGAAACCTCGGTGGGCCTGGACCGTCTGTTCCTCACCATTCTCTGCAATGCATTTGAAGAACAGGATCTGAGTACAGAAGACAAAAAGGATTCGAGATCAGTATTACATTTCCATCCGGCTATTGCTCCGGTAAAAGCTGCAGTATTGCCTTTGACCAAAAAAGACGGCTTGCCCGAAAAGGCCAGGGAAATTCTCAATAGCCTCAGGATCGATTATAACATTCAATATGACGAAAAGGATTCCATAGGCAAGCGGTACCGCAGACAGGATGCCATTGGTACTCCATTTTGCATTACCGTGGATTACCAGACCCTGGAAGATGATACCGTTACGGTAAGGCACCGGGACAGCATGGAACAGGAACGCCTGCCCATTGCCGGGCTGGAGCGAATGATGGCTGAGAAAGCAGGATGGAAAAGTCTGCTGAACGACCTGATTTGATGCAATCCCCGGCTTCACTTAAATGGTTGACAGCAGGGCTTTCCTTTTCTATATTATGGGCCTCGGCATCTGCAGCCACCAAAATAGGTTTAATATCTGCTCAGCCTTTCACCATTGCCATCAGCCGATTTGGAGTGGCTGCGGCTTTTATGCTTATCATTACCCACCTCATTCTGAGCAAAAAACTGCCTCGTTCCCAGAAAATATGGAAGCAATTGACGGTTTATGGGTTTTTAAACATTAGCCTCTATCTGGGACTATATGTGCTGGCAATGGAAGAGGTTTCTGCGGGAATCGGTACATTGTTTGTAGCTACCAATCCGGTTTTAATCACCCTGATCAGCACTATCTGGTTTAAACAAAAGGTTCAGCCCCGCATATGGATAAGTTTGATCCTGTGCGGAGTCGGAGTATTACTTGCTGCCTATCCCCTGATCATAGCTGGCTATGCCAGTATCGAAGGTTTATTGATCATGGTATTGAGTATGATATGTTATTCGGTGGGTGCTATTTATTACTCAAGGAAAGACTGGCAAGGCCTACATATATTGACGATCAATGCCTGGCAAACCCTAATTGGCGGAATCCTGCTGCTACCAGTTTTTATTATATTTTACGATCCATCGGCAAATAATTTTGATTTGCGGTTGCTGGGATCGGTACTCTGGCTGGCATTGCCAGTGTCTATTGGAGCTGTGATGCTCTGGCTGTATCTATTGAGCCGGGATACTATTAAAGCGTCTTTCTGGCTGTTTCTTTGTCCAATTGCTGGATTCGCAATAGCATCCCTCCTTATGAACGAGCCTTTAACTTTTTATACGTTGATAGGGGTAATATTTGTGTTGGGAGGACTGTATCTTACCCAAGCTGGTCGCTAATCAACCGGACAAGGTCTGCAGCAACTTGCTTTTTGGATTGCAGGGGGAATTGGTTGCGCCGACCATACCGATCAAAGACAGTAATCTTATTGGTATCAGTACCAAAACCCGCACCTTCGTCTCTCAGGGAATTGAGGACGATCATATCCAGGTTTTTCTTTTTCAATTTGCTTAGCGCATGTACTTCTTCATTCTCGGTTTCCAGGGCAAATCCAACCAGAAACTGGCCGTCATTTCTCCGCTGACTCAATTCACTCAAAATATCCGTTGTCTTTTTGAGTGAAATCACCAGCCCTTCGTCTTGGTCTGAGGTCTTTTTGATCTTTTGTGCTGCAGGATCAGAAGGTGTATAGTCGGCTACCGCAGCCGCCATGACCAGGATATCGACGCCTTCAAACTCCTTCAAACAAGCTTGGAGCATTTCCACCGCACTTGTAACCGCCTGAGTCCGGATCAGAGGATGTACAGGGGTTGCAACAGCAACAGGCCCATGAACCAATACGACCTCGGCTCCCTGAGCTGCCATTTCCCCGGCCATAGCAAAACCCATTTTTCCAGAAGAGTGATTACCAATAAACCGTACCGGATCTATAGCTTCATAGGTTGGACCAGCGGTTACCAGGATCCTTTTCCCAACCAAGCTTCCCTTTGAATCCTCATTTTTGCCAGATTGAATCGCAGTATTAGCTTGGTTTTCAAAATGCTGAATCAAAACCCGCAGAATTTCTTCGGGTTCTGCTAATCTCCCTTCCCCTACCAGACCACTGGCCAACTCCCCAATTTCGGGAGAGATCAGCTGATGACCATAGGACAAAAGTGTTCCAATATTGGCTTGGGTTGCAGGATGCTTCCACATGTCCAAATCCATGGCTGGGGCTAAAAATACCGGTGAACGTGCAGATAAGTAAATGGCAGTTAGTAAATTGTCACATCCTCCATATGCAAATTTGGAAAGCGTATTGGCCGAGGCCGGCGCAATCACAATCAAGTCCGCCCAAAGTGCAAGATGCACATGATTGTTCCATTCTCCGGTTTTTTCATCAAAATAATCAACCAAAACCGGTCGATCTGAAAGGGTAGAAAACGTAAGTGGCCCAACAAAATTTACAGCATCGGGAGTCATGACCACCTGCACTTCAGCACCAGCCTTGGTAAGTAGCCTCAGCAAAAAAGCGGCCTTGTAAGCCGCTATGCTTCCACAAACGCCAAGAATTATATGCTTTCCCTTGATCGTTTCCATAAAATCAGGTCATTACAATCACAAGTAGCATCGGAAGGTTCCGGCTAATAGCGATTAATCCTCATTTGCAGGATTCCTGAAATAAATCTTATCATTCAGAAACTCCTCCAAAGCAATCAGTGTCGGTTTTGGAAGACGCTCATAATGTTTTGAAATCTCGATCTGCTCACGATTTTCAAACACCTCCTCCAAATTATCATTTGTCGTTGCAAATTCAGCCAGCTTGCCATTCAGTTCTTCTTTCACATCAGCAGCAATTTGATTGGCCCTTTTACTCACTACAACAATTGACTCATAAATATTCCCAGTTTTATCATCAATCTCCCTCAAGTCTCTGGTGACTGTAGTGTTTGGGGTATTTGTCAGATTTTGAATAATACTCATTTATCCTATTTATTTAATGATTTATCAATATACTAAAAATTATCGGTAGTCCCCGAAAATTGCGCCATTTTTTGTTGTGCCTCCCGAATTCCCCGTTCCGCATCCCTTTTGAATGACTCTGCCTCCCTAAGAAACTTACTTTCAGGATAAGCAGATACAAAACGGTTATACAGGTCAATGGCTTCACCAAATCGCTCTTCCTGCCTTCTGGTCGTGCTATTATTGGCATACAGATATTGTGCCTTGATACTCAGGAATTCCATTTCCTCAGCATATTTGGTATCAGGGAAATCCCTCAAAGCATTATCAAAAGCGATTACCGCTGCCCGATAGTCGTCCATAAGACCCATATCCAGATACAATTTGGCATTGGTAAATGCCTTTTCCTCCAAGCGATCCCTCAACTCCTGTATCAACTCCGCTGACTCTTCGGCCCTTTCCGAATCCGGATACAAGTTGATAAATAACTGTAGGGATTCGATTGCCCGATAGGTATATTCCTGATCCAAGCTATAACGTGGTGCCTCAAGGTAATAACAATAGGCGGCCATAAACCTGCATTCCTCGGTACGGGGGCTGAATGAATATGAGCGAACAAATTCATTGAAAGCATATCTGGCTGAGGTATAATCCCTCAATCTGTAGTTGGTATAGGCGATGTAATAATAAAGATCCTCGGCCTCAGATTGACCACGATAACGATTGGCCAGGTCATCGAAAAGAACCAGTGCCTTGCTGTACTTTTTGTTGTCGTAATATTTAATGGCCTCCTGATATTTCTGTGCAATATTGTTACTGGTGCGGATTTTCTCAAACCTGCTTTTACATCCACCAGCAAACAGTACAAACACCATACACAAGATAGCCCAACCGATTCGCCTATTTAAAAACATCTTGCAAAGATAAGTGAAAATAAAATAGGTAGCAATTGATTTTAACAAAGTTTAACTTCCTTCGTTTCCATGCATTATTACAGTAATTTTGGTACTTTTGGACTGGTTACATTTTTAAATATATAATAAACGCTTTGAAATACACCCTTTATACTCCTGTTTTTTTTCTTGTGGCGGGTTTATTATGGGGAGGGTGCCTCTCTTCACCAGAAATCCCGGGAACCCAGAGCGGGCAAATGGCCGCCAATTTTACTCAACTCGACAGTCTATACCTTTCGGGAGATACTGCAGCTGTAGCCAGGCAATTGGACGAAATCCGAAACCAGATCGCAGAAGAGGATCTTGTTTCACGCAGCGATTATTATTATTACCGGGGGGTCGTCCAGAAAAGCTTCATTGACCGAAACAGATACGCAGATAGTGCACTGAATCTCTATCCCGATATTCCGAGCCAGATACAATATAAAAATGCGTATATCAAAGCCTTGATCCTAAAGTGCGAAGTTCTGATACACTACAAAAGACATGAAGAAGCACTCGCTAATTACTTCAAAATCCGATCGCTTGCAGATCCTGACAAAAATCCGGTCGCTTATGCGGATTACAATAGCCGTATAGCCCAATTATATTATGCACAGCAACACTACATTCAGGCTGCTGGCTATTATATGCTCACATACAACACGCTTCAGTCCATTGAATACGATAACCCCCAACATTTGTTTTACCTCAGACAAGGTGCTTTAAACAACGCAGGCTTCTCATATGAACAGGCCAATATGCTTGATAGTGCGGAATACCTTTATCGCAAAGGCATAGCCTATCTGAAAGAGGAAGATGAAAAAAACATAGTGGGAAAACGTATGCTCAATTCGAGCAAAATAGTTTTTCTGGACAATCTTGGTGGTTTGATTGCCAAGCGAGGTGATTTGTTGACTGCTCGCAATCTATTGGAACAATCTATCGTCATCAACGACTACGAAGAAGGCAGGAACAAGTCCACAGCCTACCTTAAACTGGCAGATGTCTATACAAGATTAGGGGAGTTGGAAAAAGCAAATGAGCTTTTAGATGTTGTTGAACATAATTTAGGCACTTCAGAGAACGACTACTTTCAAATTGGCCCAAGAATCATCAAGGCCAAAAGCAATCTGGCCGCTGCCCGTGGTGATTACGAACTTGCACATTCCTATCTGACACAGCATTTAGAAATGCTGGACAAGATCCAGCAGGAATCCAGAGAACTGTCCAATATTGACCTCAACCTGAGATTCGAAAGTTTTCAGGACAAAAAAGATATTGCCCATTTGGCAAAAGCCAATCAGGACAAGACACGATCGCTTGTGATTGTCGGAATGTTTTTGATCATGCTCATATTTATAGTCTTGCTAACCCTGAAAAATGCAAAGCAGGCTAAAAAGGCGCAAAATGCCTCTAAAGAGCACAATGAACAATTGAAAAAAGTGATCGCTCAATTGGAAACCCGCAATAAGGAATATGCCAAAATTATGAAAGTGATGGCCCACGATTTGAAAAATCCATTGGGAGGCATTGTGGGTATCAGCAATGAACTTTTGGCAGAAGATAAACTTAACAAAGAACAGCAGGAACTTCTGCAATTGATTTCCAGCTCCGGAGCAAATATGCTGGAAATGATCAGTGAACTGCTCAATTCTGATTTGGTGACAGAAAACGAAAGGCTAATCAAAGAGGATATAGACCTCCAGCATCTCTTACAACAGTGTGTAGAGCTATTGCAATATAAGGCAAATGAAAAGCAGCAGGTAATTCACTTTAGAAGTGGAGAAGTGATAGTATTGAAATTGAGTAGGGAAAAAATCTGGCGCGTATTCAACAATCTCCTGGTCAATGCGATCAAGTTCAGTCCCGCAAACACGAAAATTCAGGTGACACTGGAAAGAAAAAAAGACTCCGTGGTTATTGCCATTATTGACAATGGGATCGGGGTTCCCCCCAACGACCGGGAAAAAATATTTGAAATGTTTACCAGTGCTAAACGCACCGGAACCGCCGGTGAACAGCCTTTTGGTATAGGTTTATCTATCAGCAAACAAATCATTGAATCCCATGGAGGCACCATCTGGTTAAAGGATAATCCTGAGGGCGGCACGATCTTCTTTGTAGAATTGCCAATCGCCCAGTAACCCCAGTTTGCATGAACAAAGTATTATTACGAAATTTGCGAATATGATCTCAACAAGTTGGTTTTTTTTTCTGATATTTCTGGCACCCCTGGTCGCCTTCCTGCTGTGGATGATGAAGCAGGACAAGAAAAAGGGATGGCTTGGCATTATCCTGGTCGCGATCATGGTGATTGTTGCCATAATCGTCTCTTCCAGAGCAAGTCGCAATGCGGCAATTAATTTTGAGCAGCGAAAAATAGATGCTGAAAACACCCGATAAGAAAGGTCACCACAAAAATTCCATCACAAAAAGAAAATTTTTATGATTTTAAGACGCTGGATTTATCTAATCCTGATTTTAACCCTTCCTGCGGGAGTACATGCCCAGAAAAAGGATACTCCACCTGCCAACTGGCACAATCTTGACCTGTCAGAAAACGGGATTTTTGGAATCAGTACTGAAAAGGCATACCAACTTTTGCTGACAAATAAAGAATCAGTACCTGTAATCGTTGCGGTTATAGATGGCGGAGTGGATGTAAAACATGAAGATCTGAAAGACAATTTGTGGATCAATATTCTCGACAGTCAGGCTACCGGAACAGACGAGGATGGCAATGGATATATCAATGATCGGTATGGGTGGAATTTTTTGGGCAATCCAGAAGGGGAAAATGTGCAGTATGACAACCTTGAAGTGACCAGACTGATCAGGGAATACGAACCCAAATACATTTCTGTACTCCCCTCTACTTCATTGAATGAAACTGACCGCAGGGAGTTTGAAGCCTACCAACGGATGGTAACTGATTACGCCAACCGATTGAATAGGGCACAGATGAATCAGATCAGCTACAGCGTTTTGAAAAAGACAACAGATCTCATCAAGTCCCGGATAGGTAAAGAACATCCGACTAAAAAGGATTTTGACCAATACAAAGCCCAAAGTGATCTGGAAAAAAGAGTGCTGAAAGTGATCAGGTCCCAGCTGAAAGATGAACCTGATTTCAGCAAATTTTATGAAGAGCTTGAAGAGGCGGTTGAGTATTTTGATACCCAGGTCAATTATCACCTCAATAAGGAATACGATTCCAGAAACATAGTTGGGGACAATTACGAAGATAGTTCGGAAAGATATTATGGCAATCCTGATGTAACGGGGCCAGATGCAGAACATGGCACCCATGTTGCCGGCATTATTGGGGCAGTAAGGAACAATGATCTGGGGGTGCAGGGTGTGGCCAATAATGTGCAGATCATGTCACTACGAGCGGTCCCAGACGGTGATGAACGAGACAAGGATGTGGCCAACGCCATTCGTTACGCAGTGGAAAATGGAGCAAAAGTCATCAACATGAGCTTTGGAAAAGGTTTCTCAAAAGATAAACAGGTGGTGGATGAAGCCGTGAAATTTGCAATGGAAAATGATGTGCTTCTTGTGCACGCAGCAGGTAATGACAGTAAAGATATAGATATAAACCCCAATTTCCCTAATAAGTACTATGTGGACAGCCTGGGAATCAATCAGGGTATGGCCGGCGCATGGATTACCGTGGGTGCGACCCAATGGAAAAATGGCAGAGATCTGGTCGCTACATTTTCAAATTATGGAAAACGTACGGTCGATGTATTCGCCCCAGGCGTAAAGATCCATTCAACTATGCCGGGATCAACCTATGACGATGCCCAGGGAACCAGTATGGCTGCTCCGGTGGTGGCAGGTTTGGCCGCTTTGATCCGTTCACATTACCCGGAACTCACTGCGGTACAGGTCAAGGAAATTATTATGCAATCAGTTACCCCAGTAAAGCAAAGAGTAAGGATCAAGGGGCCTGATGGCCGCAACAAAAGGGTTAGATTGAGTGATATCAGCGTCACAGGCGGAGTGGTCAATGCGTATAATGCTTTATTACTGGCAGAACAATATAACACACTCGGGTCAAGGGAAGTAATTGCCAAAGGCTCAGGTCCAGCACCAGCAGAAAATCAATCAAAGGAGGTTGGCTTATAATGCGAAAAAAGGAGCGGTACGAGGCATTTGTTGCCTATTTCTCCACCCATCACCCCGAAGCGAAAACAGAATTGGATTACGAGAATCCCTATCAATTGTTGGTAGCAGTGATTCTATCCGCACAATGCACAGATAAAAGGATAAATATTGTGACTCCTGCGCTGTTTGAGCGCTTCCCTGAACCAGAAAGTTTGGCTGAAGCCTCAGTGGAAGAGGTTTTTACTTATATCCGTAGTATCAGTTATCCAAACAATAAGGCAAAGCACCTGGTGGGTATGGCAAAAATGCTCATAAGTAATTTTGGGGGCGTAGTGCCTGAGAAAGTTGAAGATTTACAAAAGTTACCGGGAGTAGGACGCAAAACGGCCAATGTAATTGCATCTGTCGTATATAATGCCCCTGCCATGGCGGTGGACACTCATGTATTCCGTGTAGCAAATCGGATAGGCTTGGCCACGAATGCCAAAACTCCACTTGCCGTGGAAAAAGAATTGGTACGGCACTTGCCTGAATCAACTATTCATATTGCCCATCACTGGCTAATCCTGCATGGCCGATATATTTGTGTGGCCAGGAAACCTAAGTGTGAAATTTGCCCAATCACCTCGTTTTGTAAATATTACGAAAAAAAATTCATTAACGTAAAAAGGAATGAAAACGACCTATAAAACAGCCTCCGAAGCTCTGGCCTGTGTAAAATCAGGCAACCGGGTGTTTATCCACGGAAGTGCAGCAACCCCTATTCCCCTGGTAAGGGCATTATTGGAACGACATGATGAGTTGCGTAATGTGGAGTTGATGAGTATCACTAACCTTGGGAATATCGATTTCGATACTCCTGAGTTCAGGAAAAGTTTTTATTTCAATTCCTTGTTTGTAAGTCAAAATATTCGGAAGCTGATCAATGAGGATGGGGGTGATTATGTGCCGGTTTTTTTGAGTCAAATTCCACAATTGTTCAACCAAAAAATACTGACATTGGATGTGGCGTTGATCCAGGTATCCGCACCCGATCAGCATGGCTTTTGTTCTCTGGGTACTTCGGTAGATATTGCCAAAGCAGCAGTGGAAAATGCCAAAACTGTTGTTGCATTGGTCAATCCGAAAATGCCACGTACGCATGGCAATGGTTTTATTTCAATAAAAGATATCCATCATTTGGTATATGAAGAAATAGACTTGCCCGAAATCGATTATTCCCAAAAAGTAAATGAATCGATCAAAATTATAGGGCACCATGTAGCCTCACTGATAGAGGATGGAGCCACTTTGCAGATGGGAATAGGCAGTATTCCGGACCAGGTCCTTCAAAATCTGACCGGACATAAGCACCTGGGCATACATACCGAAATGCTTTCGGACGGTGTAATACCTTTGTTGGAGACTGGGGTTATAGACAATAGTCTCAAAAAGGTCAAGAAAGGCCGTACACTAACAGGGTTTCTGGCGGGCACCCGCAAACTTTATGATTTTGTACACGATAATCCCAAGATGCTGGTGATGGATATTGCTTATGTGAACGACACAGCGGTGATTCGCCAGAACCCTAAAATGACAGCCATCAATAGCGCCATCGAGATAGATCTGACGGGACAGGTTTGTGCGGATTCTATTGGAACCTATCAATATTCGGGCATAGGAGGGCAAATGGATTTCATACGGGGGGCATCACTTTCTGAGGGTGGTAAACCCATCATTGCTTTGCCATCAGTGACTTCCAAAGGCCAGTCCCGTATTGTACCCTATCTGAAACAGGGCGCCGGGGTTGTTACCACCCGGGGGCATGTACATTGGATCATCACCGAATATGGTATTGTCAATTTATTTGGCAAAAACCTGAAACAAAGGGGCAAAGCCCTGATCAGTATTGCACATCCCGATCATCGGGAAAGCCTGGAACAGGCCTTTTATGAGCGCTATAAAATGATGCCTTGATCAAATTAAGCTACAAGGTTTTTGCAGAATTTCAAAATCCCCAAATTCATGCGAATATGGGGATTTGTGTTTTC
>DATGNG010000142.1:0-14813 GCA_035306865.1 Sphingobacteriaceae bacterium | reverse complement strand
TCCCATATTTCCGATGAATCCTTCTATGACTGCCTGAAATATTCCAAAACACCAATTGTTGCTACCCACAGTTCGGCCCGGGCTTTGTTTGACCATCCCCGTAACCTGACGGATCAAATGATAAAAGATCTTGCAGCCAAGGGGGGTGTTGTCCAGATGAATATGCTGGGATCGTACCTCAAAAGCCAGCCGGCTGCCAGAGTTGAGGCTTTGGCTGCCCTCAGGGAAAAATATCCCAATATGAGGGATTTGAGTGAGGAGCAACGGGCAGAACGGGCCAAAGAAATGCAGGAAATCAATCGTAAATTTCCCGAAGAGCCTGCCACGCTACAATTGGTAATGGATCATATCGATCATATTGTGCAATTGGTTGGTGTTGATCATGTGGGTATAGGGCCGGATTTGGATGGCGGTGGTGGTGTGAAAGGAATGTACGATGTCAGTGAAGCCGGAAATATTACCTATGAATTGGTGAAGCGGGGCTATAGTGAGGAGGATATCAAGAAGATCTGGAGTGGCAACTTTTTTAGGGTGATGAAGGAGGCCCAGAGAGTAGCCGGAACTTTTCAGTAAAATATTATGCTGATCACACTTCTCGTACTCGGTATTTCCATCATTCTGTTTATCAGGGGTGGGATTCGGGCCGATTTGGTGGCATTGTGTGGTCTGATTGCCCTGATGGTTGCCGGCATCCTGACCCCGGACGAGGCATTGTCCGGGTTTTCCAATCCGGTGGTGGTGATGATGATAGGTTTGTTTATTGTGGGGGGAGGAGTGCTTCAAACCGGACTGGCTGACAGTATGAGTAAGCGCCTGATTTACTTCGCTGGTACCAGTACCTGGAAAATTTATCTTTTAATCATGCTGGCAACCGCTGGCATAGGTGCTTTTGTCAGCAATACCGGCACGGTTGCCCTAATGATGCCGGTGGTTGTCAGCCTTGCGGTATCCGCCAATCTCAATCCCAGCAGACTATTGATGCCCATAGCTTTTGCAAGTAGCATGGGCGGCATGATGACCCTTATAGGTACGCCACCGAATTTGATAATCAGCAATGAATTGGTAAAGGCGGGTTATGCCCCACTCGGATTTTTCACCTTTTCAAAAGTTGGAATCATCATTGTTCTGGTGGGTATCATCGCTTTATGGTTCCTCAGTAAAAAATTCCTCAACCTTGATCTCCGCAAAGACGAGCATCAAGGAAAATTTAAATCCACTGCTGATCTGGTCCGTGAGTATCACCTTAGCGAGGGGACCTATTGCGTTTCCGTTCCACGGGGATCCGGCATTATTGGCAATAGATTAGATGAATTGAATATAGTCCAGCGATTTAATCTCATAGTTCTAAAAATAGAAAGGAAATCGGATCGAAAACGTCCTTTCTCCAAGAATACCGAACATAAACTGGCATCTCCATCTTTGGAATTTGAGTATGGTGACAGAATCTATCTTAGAGGAAAGCAATCCGATATTCAACGATTTATTGAAGACTTTTCCCTCAAAACCGTTGTCAAAAAAGATGCTTCTTCGGCTGGAGAACCAAACGATTCAAGTTATTCCTTCGGAAATATCGGTATAGCCGAAGTGGTCGTATTGTCCAACTCCAGAATGGTCAATAAGAAGGTCCGGGATACAGCATTCCGTGAAAATTTTGGGCTGAATATTCTGGGTATCCAGCGCAACAACCGATACCTGTTGGAGAATCTCAAGGACGAAAAACTTCACGCAGGTGATGCGATTCTGATCCAGGGTGACTGGGAGAATATCTCCCGGTTGGATCAGCAAATGTTGGGGCTGGTTGTGATTGGCCAACCGCTAAAAGAAGCTTCAAAAGTGAGAATTGACGAGAAGGCACCCCTTGCCGCCCTGATTATGTTGGGTATGGTAGCGTTGATGGTGTTAGACATCTTACCAGCTGTTACGGCAGTAATGCTGGCTGCGATCGTCATGGTGTTGGCGGGCTGTCTCCGTAATGTCGAAGCAGCATTTCAAACCATCAATTGGGAGAGTGTGTTATTGATTGGATCTATGATGCCTATGGCCCTGGCGCTGGAGAAAACGGGAGTTTCGGATTGGGTTGCCGGACAGCTGACATCAGGGCTGGGGGATCTTGGTCCAATTTATTTATTGGGAGGAATTTATTTGGTGACCTCCATGCTGACGCTATTTATCAACAACACAGCTACTGCCGTATTGCTTGCTCCATTAGCCATCCAGGTTTCCCAAAGTATGGATCTTAGTCCATACCCTTTCCTCTTTGCTGTCACAATTGCGGCGAGTATGTGTTTTGCCAGTCCATTTTCAACTCCACCCAACGCTTTGGTGATGTCGGCCGGACGTTATACCTTCCTGGATTATGTTCGGGTAGGACTGCCGCTCCAATTGTTATTTTTTGTTTTAATGACATTATTGCTTCCCCGGATTTTTCCGTTTTAATGGAATATGGAGCTGGTATTTAATTATTTGAGCGTAGCCTTTAATTATAATACAAGGCATAATTTTTTTTGATCAAATACATTTTGTCAGCCAATTTTTTATGCTTATTTTGTTAAAGTAAATTTAAATACAGCATAACCACGCAGAAATAACAGAAATTAGATATGGATACTTTCAAAATAGGTGTATTGAAGGAGCCTGAAGCCGAAAACCGGGTGTCCCTGACCCCTGAAACCGTGGCGGCTTTCAGCAAAATGAATGTAAAGATTTTGATAGAAAAAGGTGCTGGTCTGAAAGCATACATTGATGATGATCTGTATGCTGAGCAGGGTGCAACCATCCATGACAGAAATGAAGTGCTGTCTTCCAGTGATTTAATTCTGACTATCAATCGTCCTGATCTTGCCGCCTTGCCTTCGGATTTGGGCAATAAGGTTTGGATCGGAATGTACCACCCCCTCTTAAACCCAGAGATCATGCATCAATGGAATGAATTGGGACATACTGTTTTTAGTATGGATACCTTGCCCAGAACTACCCGGGCGCAGTCCATGGACGTCCTCAGCTCGCAAGCCAATATTGCTGGGTACAAAGCAGTTGTATTGGCAGCAACCCAGTATTCACGGTATTTTCCCATGCTGATGACTGCTGCGGGCAGTATCCCGCCAGCCAAAGTGCTGATTCTTGGAGCCGGGGTAGCCGGGCTGCAAGCTATTGCCACCGCCAAAAGACTCGGAGCAGTGGTGGAGGTATTTGATACCCGTCCTGCTGTCAAGGAAGAGGTGATGAGTCTGGGCGCAAAGTTTGTGGAGGTGGAAGGTGCCGCCGATGCAAGTAAAGCAGGTGGCTATGCGGTCGAACAGGATGAAGATTTCCAGCGCAGGCAGCAAGAAAAAATTGCAGAACATGCGGCAAAATCTGATATTATTATTACTACTGCACAGATTCCAGGAAGAAAAGCCCCAATTTTGATCACCAAGGAAATGATCGTGAGTATGCGTTCCGGATCTGTTATTATCGATCTGGCTGCTGCGACTGGCGGTAATACCGAATTGACCCAGGATCAAAAAACCGTAGTGGAATATGGGGTTACCATTATTGGCAATTCAGCTTTATATGGAATGGCTTCTGCCGATGCCAGTCGTTTGTATGCCAAGAATATTCACAATTTCTTAAAACTCATGATCGATGCCGAAGGCAAATTCACAGTGGATTTTGAGGATGATCTTGTCAAAGGAACTTGTATTCTGCATAATGGCGAAGTGGTTTATGAGCGGATTCGTCAACTGGAAGCGCATTGAAATTAGAAATCAATTAAGAAGAATTTAGATTATAGATGTCATGGAAGAAATCATGCAATTCATTCAACAGCACTACGACCTGATCACCATCGTTGTTTTGTCTATATTTTTGGGTATTGAGGTGATTAGTCACGTGCCATCGGTTTTGCATACTCCGCTGATGAGTGGTGCAAATGCCATTCACGGTGTAGTAATCATTGGTGCCATCATAGTCATGGGCCAGGCGCAGTCGGACAATTATTTAGCACTGATCCTTGGTTTTCTGGCGGTGATTCTGGGTACACTCAATGTGGTGGGGGGCTTCGTGGTGACGGACCGGATGCTGGAAATGTTCAAAAAGAAAAAACCGGGCAAGTAGCCTATAATACAACAGTAAATTTTTGTTGGAGTACAATACAACCTAATTGGAGTACAATACAACCTAAAACATATGGAGACCATATTATTAATTGCTTATTTAATCGGATCGATCACCTTCATTATAGGACTCAAACGCTTGTCCCATCCAGAAACAGCCAGGGCCGGAAATTTACTGGCGGCATTTGGAATGGGTGTAGCCATATTTGCAACCATCTTTTTATATAGGGATGCTCAGGGTGCAGCTCTGGGCAATTATAGCTGGATTTTTGCCGGACTTGCTGTAGGTACCATCGTAGGAACCTTGATGGCCAAGCGGGTGCAAATGACGGCCATGCCCGAAATGGTTAGTCTTTTCAATGGTATGGGAGGCGCCTGTGCCATGTTGATCTCCATTGTTGAATTTGACCATTTGTTTCATGGCGCAACATCTGCTTCGGCAGGTGCTGCAACTGCCGGAGCCGGAATTCTTTTGATTATTTTATTGGGACTGATCATTGGTACGGTTTCCTTTTCCGGTAGTATGATTGCCTGGGGAAAACTCAATGGAAGTATTCGTGATAAGCATTTCCCAGGTGGGCAATACTTCAATTTTGCTCTTATCGGGTCTGTAATTGTGCTGTCAGTCCTATTACTTGTGCAACCGTCATCAGCCAATGCCAGTATTTATTTTTATTCCATTCTGGTGCTGTCTGCCATGTATGGTGTGATGTTCGTGATGCCAATAGGTGGGGCTGATATGCCAGTGGTCATCTCACTACTCAACTCATTTACTGGTGTAGCAGCTGCATTCGGAGGATTTTTGTACGATAACCCTGTCATGCTTACCGGGGGTATTCTGGTCGGATCCGCAGGAACTATCCTGACACTGCTGATGTGTAAAGCTATGAACCGATCCCTAAAGAATGTACTGATCGGAGCATTCGGGAGTACCGCCAATAAAGCTGAGGGCGAAAAATCACAGGGACAACACAAAGAAATTGGAGTGACCGATACTGCTGTACTTATGGCTTATTCTCAAAGGGTTTATATCATTCCTGGTTATGGGTTGGCCGTTGCCCAGGCACAGCATACATGCCATGAGTTGGAGAAAATCCTCGAAGAAAAAGGGGTGGAAGTACGTTATGGAATCCATCCTGTGGCCGGCCGGATGCCCGGGCATATGAATGTCTTGCTTGCAGAAGCGGATGTCCCATATGACAAATTGGTCGAAATGGAAGACGCCAATCAGGAGCTTCCCAATACTACAGTGGCTCTAATTCTGGGTGCCAATGATGTGGTCAATCCTGCGGCAAAAGAAGATCCTTCCAGTCCGATTTATGGAATGCCTATTTTGGAAGTGGAGGCTGCCGATCACGTAATTGTCAACAAGCGAAGCATGAAACCGGGCTATGCCGGAATTGAAAATGACCTGTTTTTCCGTCCAAAAACCAGCATGCTATTTGGTGATGCAAAAAAAGTTTTACAGGACTTGATCACAGAGCTCAAAGCTCTTTAGGCCAGACAAAAAGCCTTTATCATCATACTATTTACTTTAGCTTGGGCTATCCAAAATTGGATAGCCCAGCTTTATTTTGGCACGATAATTTCAGTAATCATAGCAGTTTGTAAGTATTAATTTAATTTTTAACTAAAATTGTTCGAAATGATGAAGAGGATCTTATCAGTAATCGTAATGGGATTTGCCGGATTAGCAATCTCTAACGCCAATGAAATTTCAGCTGCAAGCTTGAACGTATCTGAAAACTTTCAAGTAAACAATGAGGTGGTCCTTGCTGCTGACAGTGTCAAAAGGACATTGGTTCAGCCTGCGGATCTGCCCGAAGCAATCCACACCAAATTGACTGAAGATGAATTTATGGGTTGGGTAATTCTGAATGCCTATTTTATAGAACCGGAGGAAAAAGAGGCTTATTATGAAATTACCTTGCAGCGGGTAGAGCAGGAAGAATTGCGGGTAGTGAAGTTTGATTCTTCCGGTAGGATTATTCCTTGAGATTTTCTGGGAATCGGGTTTTAATTTCTGTGTTTTGACAGAAATTAAAGGCCTATTTCGACAGAAATCAAAGAATTCAGATTTCATAAAGGATCGAGAGGCCGTCTCAGAAATTACTGAGGCGGTCTTTTTTGATAGCTTCGATAAAAACTTCAAAAGTTGATACTGCAAAACTTCAAAAGTTGGTACTGCGCAAAATTTAGGCATTAATATTGAAGTCCAGATTGCGGATATACACTTCATTCTCCGCTACTGCGCACACCTCTCCGGCCTCGTCCAACAACTCGATCGAGAATACTTTCACAAACTTCCCTATACTTGCAAGGGTCTGTTCTACTTCCAGCACCTGTTCATCAGTGATCCGAACCGATATATTCAGGCTGGTCATTGCCGGTTTGATATAACGAATCTGCGCACTCTTGAGCCATACGATGGTTCGGAAGCCTTTCCTTCGCATCAATTGACCAAAAAGCAAGGCATACAGAGGATCAGTTGCCGAAAAAATTGTACCCCCAAAAATGGAACCGTTTGAATTCTTGTTCAGAAAACTCCGGCGTACCTTTACATCCACCGCCTGGTATCCTTTATGGAATTTTCGGACCCAGATACGTTGAAAAAGAAAAGGTGGGTACAGTCGCATGACCCAGGTTAAGGCATTTTCAGAAAGTTTCATCTTACTTGCAAATTTAACAATAAGTTTGATTAGATAGGATGTTGTCTTATGGATTTTAATTTGTAACTTCACCCCAAAAGATAATCCGTTAATTATGATTAATAAAGTAGTAAATAGCGCCGATGATGCTCTTCGTGATATTTCTGACGGTATGACAATCATGTTGGGTGGTTTTGGACTTTGTGGAATCCCTGAAAATTGTATTCGGGCATTGGTCAGAAAAGGCACTAAAAATCTTACCTGTATATCCAATAATGCTGGGGTAGATGATTTTGGAATCGGCTTGATGTTGCAAACCCGTCAAGTAAAAAAAATGATAGCCTCCTATGTGGGGGAGAATGCCGAATTTGAGCGGCAACTACTTAGTGGGGAATTGGAAGTTGAGTTAATCCCCCAAGGAACTTTGGCCACCCGTTGTCTGGCGGCTGGATACGGCATGCCGGCAATTTTTACTCCAGCAGGTGTAGGAACCGAGGTGGCGGAAGGTAAGGAGGTTCGGAATTTTGACGGTAAGGATTACCTGCTTGAAATGGCTTTTGAAGCCGATTTTGCTTTGGTCAAAGCCTGGAAAGGGGATACGGCTGGCAATTTGATCTTCAGACAGACCGCACGAAACTTTAATCCCATGATGGCCATGGCAGGAAAGATTACCGTGGCAGAGGTTGAAGAGTTGGTAGAGGTGGGCCAATTGGATCCGGACCAGATCCATACTCCGGGCATTTATGTGCATAGGATTTTCCAGGGCTCCGATTATGAAAAGCGTATCGAACAGAGAACCGTGCTTACCACAGGTAAGTGATCTTTAGTAAATGGCTAAATAGAATATGTTAGACTAAATAGAATATGTTAGATAAGAATGGTATTGCGAAAAGGATCGCAAAAGAAATAAAAAACGGATACTATGTCAACCTCGGAATAGGGATTCCAACCTTAGTTGCAAATTATATTCCTTCCGGTATAGAAGTCGTGCTTCAATCCGAAAATGGATTGCTGGGTATGGGGCCTTTTCCCTACGAGGGGGAAGAAGATCCGGATCTGATCAATGCAGGGAAACAGACAATCACTATGTTGCCCGGTTCTGCTGTTTTCGATTCGGCCATGAGTTTTGGCATGATCAGGGCCCAAAAGGTTGACCTGACTATTTTGGGAGCCATGGAGGTTTCAGAATACGGAGATATTGCCAATTGGAAGATTCCTGGTAAAATGGTGAAAGGAATGGGCGGGGCAATGGATTTGGTGGCTTCGGCTAAGAATATCATTGTGGCCATGCAGCAGGTCAATAAAGCAGGGGAGAGTAAGCTCTTGCCTCAATGTAGCCTACCACTTACCGGTGTGCGTTGCATCAAAAAAATTGTAACCGAAATGGGTGTATTTGATGTAGATACTGAAAATGGGGGATTCCATCTGATCGAACGTGCTCCGGGGATCTCGGTGGATCAGATCAGGAAGGCCACAGCGGGACGCTTCTTTGCTGACGAACAGGTTCCGGAAATGGAACTCTGAAGAACCTATTAGATTTTATTTCTGATTCTTACAATAAGCTTACAATAAGTCTTACAGCACTCTTGGGCCTGGAAATGTTTGCGCAGCAGTCTGATCACCAACAGCTGGATTGTTGGCCAGCAGCTTTTCTATATTGAAAGTATGCTGTTCCCGTAAACTTTGTGGCCGGGTTGTATGAAGTGGATTTATTCTTGCCAGCAAATTTCTGTTAGTGGCTATATGTAAATTATAGGCTGCTTTGAACTTTTCTCCAATAGGTTCTGCAGGAGGGAACTCCTGTTTGAGTGCATCCACCTGCTGACCATTTTTCCAGAACCGGTAACAGACGTGCGGTCCGGTAGCCAGACCCGTACTGCCTACATAACCAATGACTTGTCCCTGCTTGACCCGATCCCCTCTCTTCACTGCTCGTTTACTCATATGCAGATATTGAGTTGCATAAACGTTGTCATGTTGAATTTTCACATAATTTCCATTGCCACCAGCGTAGGCAGAAGCAATCACCATTCCATCTGCTGTAGCCACGATCGGGGTTCCATGGGGGGCAGCGAAATCCGTCCCTAAGTGGGCTTTCCAAACACCCTGGACCGGATGCAATCTACGCGGACTAAAACGCGAGGAAATCCGTGAATATTTGAGGGGTGCCTTTAGGAAGGCACGGCGCAGACTATTACCTTCTTCATCATAATAAGTCCCTTTACCTTCTTCATCGGTCTCAAAATAATAGGCCTCATATTCTTTTCCATGATGAGAAAAAACAGCAGACAACACCTTCCCCGAACCAATGGTTTCTCCATCCACTTCCCGGTTCTCATACATTATTTTAAACCAATCGCCTTTTTGGATACTGTAAAAATTGACGGCCCACCCATAAATTTCGGCCAACTTGGTAGCCATGTCCGGATTAACGGACTGTTCATCCAGGGCTTGGTATAAGGAGCTATTGATCACCCCTGTCACAGTCCTTACCTCTGAGACCACCTCCTTTTTATCCATAATGATATCTAAACCATCCCGGAGGCCATAGGTTACATAGTCAACCTTATTGGGCTGATACACAAAGTATTCGGCTTGACCCTCAGTGTTTTTGAAAATTGTATAAGGATTTCCGGCACTAATTCTGCGTACATCAAATACCTCTTTGGATTTTTCTGCCAATTTGGAAATGGTGGCTAAATCGACCTGATATCGCTGCAGTATATTGGATAAAAACTCATTTCGTTGGACTACGCCGGTTTCAAGCGTATAATTATCGACCGGAATCCCGAATTGAAGCTCCGTGTGGACGTTTTCGTCCAATTGGTTAGTTTGTTCAAGGTTTTGGTTAGCATCATCAAAAGATGAAAGCCCAATGAAACCAGTGACCACCAATATAAATGAACCGATGATGATCAACCTTGTTCGATTGCTTAGATTCATCCCACTAAGTAACAAATTTTATTTGGAATTTACACAAACATCTCCCCTTGATTTTCTATAAAAAATAGAAAACCATCAATTTTTAACAAATATTAACAGTTGCCGGATGCTATTTCACAAATGCCCGGAGCATCCAGTTTTGTTTTTCATTGAACTGCATGAATGCGTTGATCATGTCATTTGTACCCTCGTCTCCGGCTTCTGAAGTCACTTCCAGCAAATCTCTTTGCATGCCGATGAGTGCTTCCAAATCCTTGAGGAGCGCCTGGACCATATCCAGGTCTTTCATACCTATGGTATTCACTTCCTTAATTTCTGAATGCTTTACGTAATCAGCAAAAGTACTGTACGGTGATTTTCCTAAGGTAAGGATGCGCTCTGCTAACTCATCAATAGTGGTAAGCGCATTGGTATAGAGCTCCTCAAATTTCGCATGCAACGTAAAAAAATGATTGCCCCGCACATTCCAGTGGCAGCCCCTCAATTTTTGATAATGGATATGGTAATTTGCCAACAGATCATTCAGCAAATCAACTACTGGCTTTAATTTTTTAGCCTCTAAACTAATGGATGTTGGATTCATGATATTTCGATTTTTCTAACAAATAAATTATAATTTTCGTGCTTTTCTACATACACACGTTCTCCAAAATCAACGTATCCGTCCAATGCAACAGCATCGTATCGTTTTCCGTCAATCTCAATTTTCCCCGATGGGCGCAGTACTGTCCTGGCAATTGCCTCCCGTCCCACCAGGTCAACATATTGTCGGGAAGAGGTGTATCCTTCTACAGAACGTTGCTCATCCTGCAGCACAAGCCGTTTAAAGGCTCTTGACTGCAGCATGCTTTTCCCAAAAACAACCATCAGGACTACAGCAATGAGCATGGCAAAAGTTACAACGAGAAACGACTGCATCAACATACCCGGGGCAGCGATCCTGAAATTGAGCCAATCATTTGCAACCATACTGAATGCAAGCCCGCAAACAATAAAGATGATACCCAAAATTCCCGGCAGCCCAAATCCGGGAATGACAAATATCTCCAGAATGATCAGTATCACGCCCACCACAAAGAGGGCGATTTCCCAGTTATCGGCCAATCCCTGAATGTACAGTGGAGCGAAGAACAAAACAGCGGCAATAATGGCCACTATCAGGGCAAAACCAATCCCCGGTGTTTGTATCTCAAAATATATGCCACCGATGATCAACAGGATCAGGATCCCACTCACGGCCGGATTGATCAGAAAGGAAATGACTTTGTCGATCCAGGTCACCTGGTGCTGGGTAATTGTGGGAGCGGCAACCCCCTCGGCAGACAGGATTTCGGATACCGTATTCAACTCTCCATCAGCCAGGCCTATGGCCACTGCTTCTGAAGATGTAAGGGTCAGGATCTTTCCGGCCGGTTTAATGCCAGGCAAGTCAATCTCCGGGTCCACAAAAGCCTCCGCTACTTTAGGATCCCTGCCTTTAGCCTCTGCGGTTGCACGCATTAATCCGCGCATATAAGATTGGTACTTTTCTGGCATGATTTCGCCAGTTTGATTGACCACACTGGCTGCTCCAATACTCGATCCTCTGCTCATATAGATACGATCTGATGCGAGCGAGATCAACGCCCCAGCCGAAGCAGCATTGTGATTGATAAAAACAATTGTTTTGATATTCGAGTCCAGAATCCGGCTTCGGATCGAATCTGCAAAATTCACCATGCCACCAAAAGTATTCATCTCTATAAAGACCACGGACACCCCTTGTTCTTCTGCCTTTTGAAAAGCATTTTTTACCGTTCTCCATGCATTTGGCCCTATATCTTCCTTGATGGAGAATTTATATACTTCCTGAGCATAAGTTTGATTTTTTATCCATCCTGACAGAGAAAACACTAAAGTCAGGCAGGCCATGATTGCAATCCTTGAAATACTTTTCATCGGCGTTATAAAAATTTGAATGTCAATTTGAGCCCACTTTTTAAGTAAAATGAACTGTTAAATATACAAAAAATTCAACGAATTTCAGCATGTTATTCGTTTTTTATCGGAAACATTAGAGTCGGTTAGCTGACGCAAGTGTATAATATTTTGCCCGACCAAATGTTAAAAGTTCTTAAAAATGAAAAGTTTTGAGTCTTATTCTGTTCCTTAATTAGTATTATTGCATTTTATTTCTGTACTTTATTTCTGTGTGCGTCGAGACGGATTTCCATTATGAGGACTTTAATATTTACTGCCTTAATTTCTTTATTTGCCAATGCATCAGCTTCTTTTGCGGGAGAAGCTACTTATTTCTATCACCTTCCCAATATTAAAATGGACAGTATCGGGGTGGAAGTAATCAATAATAAGCAGGTGATTATCCATCGTTTGAAGCCCAAAGAAACCTATTATGGGCTCAGCCGGCAATATGGAATTGAGCTTAGTGACTTGATTGCTGCAAATAACAATAAGCCGCTAAAAATTGGAGAGACGATACGAATTCCGACCAATAGGGAGGTGCCCATACTTTCAAGTAATGTTGATTCTGGAGCGCAGACCCCAATTTCTCAGGCCACAGACTCAATAGCACCAGAACCTGAGCCGGAAGCCCCCATTGTTGAATTGGAACCAGGGGAGTACACCAATTACAAGGTAAGTAGGGGAGAAACTTTATTTACTGTTTCCAGGCGATTCAATATACCGGTCGAAAGCATTAAGCTGGCGAATGGCTTGCTTGGAGACGGCATTCAGGAAGGGCAAATGCTTAAAGTGCCAAAAAAGGAATTGTCTCCCCCTGTGCAACAAGCTGACGAAGTTGAACCGCCTATATCTGTGAGCTCGGTAATAGATACGAGTATGACCAGTGTAGAGACTATTGACCTGCCCAAAAACAGGTATGGAATCAGGGAAATGAATGAAAAGGGTTTGGGGGTATGGATCGATGACCTCAATCAGGATGGTGCGACCATGCTGGCCCTGCACAAAACGGTACCAGTGGGAACAGTTGTTAAGGTGACCAATCCCATGACCAATCTTTCTACTTTTGTTAAGGTGGTGGGTAAGTTTATTGATACTGCCGAAACCCAGGGTGCCATTATTGTATTATCAAGATCTGTAGCATCGATTATCGGAATCTTGGACAGGCGGTTTCAGATTGAAATTGCTTATGGAGCTCCGGTAGAGGGGGAACCAAAATAAACCTAATCAACAAGCTAAGTTTTAAACAAGCTAAGTTTTTAAAAAGATATGCAAGCCAAACCTTTTGTCATGGGGATAGCCGGGAGCAGCGGATCGGGTAAAACTTTTTTCCTGCGCTGTTTTCTCAATCATTTTGCCCCGGAAGAGGTGACACTAATTTCCCAGGACGACTATTATATTCCGGCCAATACCAAGACCCAGGAAGAAAATAAGCTATATAATTTTGACCTTCCAACAGCTATTGACCGGGAAAGCTTTTATCGTGATATCCGGGATCTGTTTGAAGGGAAAACGATTTATAAAGAGGAATACACCTTCAACAATCCAGCCATTAAACCCCGTATGCTGGAAATCAAACCTGCCCCAATTCTGATTGTGGAAGGCTTGTTTATTTTCCACTACAGTGAAGTGAATGAATTGCTGGATCATCGGATTTTTATTCATGCAGAAGAAGAAGTTGCCCTGCAAAGAAGGTTGAAACGGGATTTGGAAGAGCGCGGCTACTTTGAAGAAGATGTGCGTTATAAGTGGTTAAATCACGTTGTGCCGGCATTTAACGAGTATTTGCTGCCATATAAAGGCATTTGTGACCAAGTAATTATAAACAATACTGACGATCCTCAACAAATGATCGCCATCACCGATGAGATATCTGAATTCCTTCGGGAAAATAAGTTGAACTAACCATTTAACTAAATTATGGAAACACCAACCACTGACACCAGGACGCAACGCAGTGTCTGGCTGCTTGTCGCTGTTGCCTCTTTGGGCTACTTTGTAGATATTTATGATCTGATCATTTTTTCCATCGTAAGAATTGAGAGTTTCAGGGACATTGGCATTCCGGAGGAGTCCATGCGTATAGATGGGGCCTATGTACTCAATATGCAAATGGGCGGATTGCTGCTGGGAGGTCTGTTGTGGGGTGTGATTGGGGACCGTTTTGGTAGGATTAAAGTGCTCTTTGGATCGATCCTGTTATATTCTCTGGCCAATTTAGCGAATGGTTTCGTAAATGATATCCACACCTATGCGATTATCCGGTTTATTGCCGGAGTTGGTTTGGCTGGGGAATTAGGGGCAGGAGTGACCCTGGTTAGTGAAACCATGCGACGCGATCAAAGAGGCTATGGAACCATGATAATTGCTTCTGTTGGGGTAATGGGGGCAGTGGCCGCATATTTTGTGTCGGAATGGTTTGCTTGGCGCAATGCTTATTTTGTGGGTGGCGGAATGGGGCTTTTGTTGCTGATTCTCCGGATGGGAATTTATGAATCGGGGATGTTTGAACGGACAAGTGTCAAACAGCATGTCCGAAAAGGTCAACTCAGTATGTTGTTTTCCAATCGGGCACGGCTGCTCCGCTATATATATTGTTTATTGATCGGGTTGCCGATTTGGTTTGTGGTTGGAATTCTGGTTGCACAATCTCCTGAATTTGGGAAAGCTCTCGGGGCTCCAGAGGTTCTGAGTGCAGGCCAGGGGGTGCTTTTTACTTATATCGGAATTTCTGTCGGGGATATTTTTGCGGGCATGTTTGCCCAATGGACAAAATCCCGAAAGAAAGCTGTTTTTGTTTTTCAGATATTGATTGTAGTGAGCTCGGTGCTATATCTCAGTAGTACAGGTATTACTGTATCCCAATTCAAATGGCTTGCCTTCTTTATGGGGTTTGCTGTGGGTTATTGGGCTACTTTTGTTACTATTGCTTCAGAACAATTTGGGACGAATCTGAGGGCAACGGTAACCACTACCGCCCCAAACTTTGTAAGAGGGGCTTTGATTCCATCTACGATTTTGTTCGAATTAATTGTACCATTCACTGGTATTATTACTGCGGCTTATATTATGATTTTTCTTCTGGGTGGGATTGCGATCTGGGCTTTGAGTAAGTTGGAGGAGAGTTTTGATAGGGATTTGGATTACATCGAGGTGTAGAATGTGTTTT
>DATGNG010000141.1:0-3470 GCA_035306865.1 Sphingobacteriaceae bacterium | reverse complement strand
GATTCCTTATACCATTGGAGACTATCTTGCCGGTTTAGGCTTTGACCCGGTGGATGCGAAACATCCGAATTTCGAGAAAACCCGTAAGGAAGTGGAAGACAGGGTCCATCGTTTGCTGTCCCTGAAAGGCAGCAAAACGGTCGATGATATCCACAAAAAGCTGGGGCATATCATGTGGGAATACTGTGGAATGGCCCGTAATGAAGAAGGGCTCAGGAAGGCAAAAGTTTTGATTCGGGAGCTAAGGGAAGAGTTTTGGCGGGATGTGAAGGTTCTGGGTGAAAATGAAGAAATGAATCAGTCTCTCGAGAAAGCTGGTCGCGTGGCCGATTTTCTGGAGTTGGGCGAATTGATGGTGGACGATGCATTGCACCGGGAGGAATCCTGTGGTGGACACTTCCGGCTTGAGAGCCAGACCGAAGAGGGAGAAGCCAAAAGGGATGATGAACGGTTTACTTATGTTGCCGCATGGGAATATAAAGGAGACCAGCAGGATGAAATCCTGCACAAAGAGGAGCTGGTATTTGAAAATGTCAAATTGACCCAGCGCAGTTATAAATAATAGATGTTCAGGTTAAATCATATTTAAGATGAGTGGTAACATGAATTTGACGCTGAAAGTATGGCGTCAGAAAAATAAAGACATCAGGGGTAAATTTGTCACCTATCAAGCCAATAATATTTCCAAGGACATGTCTTTCCTGGAAATGCTTGATGTAGTCAATGAAGAATTGGTTCGCAAGAACGAGGACCCTATACATTTTGATCATGATTGTCGGGAAGGCATCTGTGGAATGTGCTCCCTGCACATCAACGGCCGCCCTCACGGACCCAATCAGGGCACTACGACCTGCCAATTGCATATGCGTAGTTTCCATGATGGACAGACCATTGTGATTGAGCCCTGGCGTGCGTCTGCATTTCCGGTAATCAAGGATTTGGCAGTCGATCGCTCCGCTTTTGAGCGCATACAACAAGCCGGTGGTTATGTAAATGTAAATACTGGAGGTGTTCCGGATGCAAACAGTATCCCCATTCCCAAGACCATTGCTGACGAAGCTTTTGAATCCGCAACCTGTATTGGTTGTGGCGCCTGTGTGGCAGCCTGTAAGAATGCTTCAGCCATGTTGTTTGTTTCTGCAAAAGTTTCACAATTTGCTCTACTGCCACAGGGTCAAACTGAAAGGTACAGTCGGGCACAGGCTATGGTTGCGCAAATGGATGCCGAAGGGTTTGGCAGTTGTACCAATACCGGAGCCTGTGAAGCAGAATGTCCGGTCGGTATCAAGCTTACCAATATTGCTACGCTCAATCGCGAATACCTGAACGCAAAGGTTTTGCAGCAAGAGGAGAGTCATTGATCTTCAAACTCAATTTTAACCAATTATAAACCCTATGGAAAAAATCAAATACACCCTGATTTTAATAATCTTGGTGTTCTCCTCTGTTGGAGGCAAAGCACAGGCGCAAGCCGATTACGACAGGGCCGATTACGATAAAAATGTGGTCAAATTGCCTGTCACCCCAATGATCTTCAATAATTTTGGTCTGCAATATGAGAGAATGTTGAGCAAGAAGATTTCTCTTGCTGTTTCAGGGCGATATATATCCGGGATGTCCCCGATAATCCGTGGTAGAATTGAATCTTCAATTGATGACCCCACCACCGTAAAGGATCTCAATTCTCTCACGTTGAGTGGATCGGGTTTTACTCCTGAGGTTCGTTTTTATTTGGGAAGGCATGATGGTCCCCGGGGATTTTATATTGCCCCATATGCCAGTTTTTCAAATTACAGGATCGGCTTGCATGAATTTGAGGTAAGGTTGGAAAATGATCAGGTTCCTGATGAACATCAGGGTGAACTCACAAAGAAATTTGATTTAGACGGCAAGATCAAAGGCTTTTCCGGAGGGCTTCTGTTTGGGGCCCAATGGCGTCTGGGTAAATCTGTTTATCTTGATTGGTGGTTTTTGGGCGCTTCATATGGTTCAGCTAATGGGAACCTGAACGCAATCAGTTCAGAAAATTTGCCTCAAGAATGGCAGGACGCCCTGAGAGAGCGATTGGAAAATTTAGATGTGCCATTACTGAAAATCGATCCCAGTGTACATTCTAAGGGGGTGGACTCCAAAATTAGTGGCCCCTGGGCAGGCATAAGAAGCGGACTTTCCTTAGGAATCAAATTTTAGGTCATTATAGTAGCTTTTTGTATCTTAGCAAAAGCTAATTGTATGATTTTTGAGCTCTCCGGTAAAGATAAGGATTTTATTGGCGCTGTTGACTATCAGTTTTTTTGTAACTGCGGTCACGGTACGGCTCACATTTGACCGAAATGAAATCTTACTGCAGGATGCTCGCCAAGTCGAACAAAATCTCCATAAAAAAGAATCCATAATCAGCGCCTTCATTGCCGATCAGCAATGGATGGAAAAGCTGAAGGCCACTTCTATTGCCGAACGGATGTATGCCGGGGAGATAGTCGATTATCTTACCGATAAGCATCATATATTGGTATATACTTATGAGGGGGATGAATTGCGATTTTGGTCTTCCGCGAAATTGATTCCCCAGAATCTACGGGGCCCCACGCAACCTGTTCTTACCCTGAAAATGGACAATGGCTGGTATCATGCCATTCAGCATAAGGAAGACAATTTTTCTGCGGTATTCTATATACCCATCAAATCAGAATACCAGAAAACCAATGAGTTTTTGGGAAACGGGTTCTCGTCTGATCTGATCAGCACCAATCACCTCGATATCGCTGATTATAATGATAGGGTGGTTTACAATATCCGAAACCAGGCTGGACAATTTCTTTTCTCCGTCAAGCTAAACGACACCTTTCAGGACAACTTTTATTCAAACCTTGAATTATTGATGTGGTTGTTGGGAGGTGTTTTTACCCTGATTCTCCTACATTCATTTTGTGTCATTTTGGCAAATTCAGGTCGTCCCTGGCTTTCGGTTTTCCTTTTCGCATCCATTATCATTGGTTTTAGATTGGTGGAAATGAATGTCAACTGGTTTACCTCCAATTTCAATATAAAGATTTTTAGCCCCCAGTACTATGCCTCCAGCAATTTTTTTCCAAATCTGGGTGCCTTTTTTATTAATATCCTGCTATTCACCTGGATTCTGGGGTATATATTTTTTATCAGGGAGAAATTGAAAATCCATAGAGTTTTCAAATCAATTTCCGGAGCGATTGCACTCTTTATTCTGAATACCGCTTTCCTATTTCTAACCGCCTATTTTTTGAGTGGGTCCTTTCAGAATTTAGTCAGCCATTCCATTATCAATTTTGATGTGACTGATATGCTCAATTTGGGCTTTTATAGCTGGATGGGAATATTCGCATTATGTATTGGGATGTTAGGCCAATTGTTCGCAATAGGTGTGGCCGTTTACTTAGGGAATCAAACGAAATTACCTGTAGATAAGTATTACGGCTTGCATTTTGCGTTAT
>DATGNG010000140.1:0-3030 GCA_035306865.1 Sphingobacteriaceae bacterium | reverse complement strand
TGGAAATAAAGAATTCCTCGATTGCCTACAATCATGAACGCTACACCTTTGATTCCATCAAATTATTGGCCAGGGCCGAAGAAGGTTCGAATATGCTGCAGCTCAGCTCGGAGTTTTTAAATGCCCACTTGGTGGGGAGTTATAAATTGAGCGAACTCAATAACTCGATTCAGGATATTGTTGCCGTTTATTATCAACCGGATTCAATAGCTAAAACATATCAATATAGCCCACAACAATTTGATTTCAGTGCGAAGCTTACGCGCTCAAAATTTGTGCGGGAGTTCCTGCCCGACCTGAGCGAAATGCAGGATATCACCCTGGACGGATCCTTCAATAGCGAAGACAAATTTCTGATGGTAAAAGCAATTGCACCCAGACTGGTGTATGATGGCACTACTATTTCCGATGTAGGGTTGGACATAAGCACTTTCGACAGCACCATGTACTATTCGGCACTGATCAAACAGATTGCCATTTCCAACCTGGAATTGACCAATACCCTCATGAGTGGAACGGTATTGCAAAACCAATTGGATTTCGGACTTTGGATAAAGGACAAGGCCGATCAGGAACGTTATCATTTGGGTATGGGGTTGCAGGTGGATGCCGGAAATTTTGTATTCAGCTTGCTGGAAAATGGTTTAATACTCAATTATGAACAGTGGGAGGTAAATCCTCAAAACCAGATTAAATTCGGGAAGGATGGTATCCGTGCCGAGCAGTTTATCCTGAGCCAGAATGGACAGCAAATGACCATGCAGTCCCAGGATTCAACGCTCAATTCTCCTCTCAACCTTATCTTCGACAACTTCCGGATAGAAACGTTTAGCAAAATGTTGGAAAGCGAGCTATTGAATATGGGTGGGGGCATCAATGGCCGGGCCACCCTGTCACGGCTTGAATCAAACCCATTATTTGTTTCTGACATACAAATAGACAAATTTTACTTTGGAAATGATACTGTCGGCGATGTATTGATCAAAGTCAACAATGAACGGGAAAATATTTATGCTACCCAGGTCGATATTGTGGGCAATGGCAATGAAGTGAGTTTGACTGGAGAGTTTATTGCCCCTCCTGGCCAGGAGGCCCAGATGGATTTTGTACTTGATCTGCATCCCCTGAATATGGAAACTGTAGAAGCATTCAGTCTTGGATACCTCCGTCAGACCCAAGGTACACTAACCGGCAAATTGGCTATTAAAGGCACAACACAATCGCCCCGGATCAATGGCGAACTACAATTTAATGAAGCTATTATGAATGTGGGGATGATCAATGCGACTTTCGGAGCAGATAAGCAAAGGATTCTATTTGACCAGCAAGGAATCCGCTTCAATCGCTTCGAAATGACGGATAGCAAAAACAATATTGCCCGACTCAACGGCACCATTAATACCACTACTTATACGGATTTCAATTTCAATCTGACACTGAATGCGGATGATTTTCAGGTATTGAATTCTACGAAAAAAGATTTGGATATATTTTATGGACAGATGTTTGTTTCTTCCAATCTCCGGATCACCGGAAGTTTAAACAACCCCTTGATAAACGGCAGTTTGCACGTAGATGAAAACACCAATGTTACCTTTGTCCTGCCCAATGACGATCCGGGCATGGTGGAGCGCGATGGAATCATCAAATTTGTCAACCGAAGCGATACCTCCCGGGCCAATGTTTTCGCCAGACTGGATTCCCTGACCACAACCGAACTTGGCGGATTGCGCCTTTCGCTAAACATTCAGACGCATGAGTCTGCCGCTTTCACCATCGTAATTGATGAGGGTAGCGGAGATGCCCTGAATATTATGGGGTCTGCAGATTTGACAGCGGGGATTGACCCTGCGGGAAATATTACCCTGACCGGAACCTATACGGTGGAAAAAGGGAATTATTCATTCACTTTCGAACCGGTCAAGAGGGATTTTGATTTTAGAAGGGGAAGTACGATTACCTGGGCAGGTGACCCAATGGATGCGCGTCTCAATATTACTGCAGTTTATAAGGTCAAAGCACCAACCCTGGAATTGGTCCAAAATCAATTGGGAGGGCAGCAGGCCAACCTGTATAAACAAAGAGTGCCTTTTGATGTCAATCTGGGGATTACCGGACAAATGTTGCAACCTGACCTGAATTTTTGGATTGATTTGGACGAGGACAATTCGTTGATTTCGCAGGATGTGGCCAGTAAAGTCAATACCGCTCTCAATCAATTGAGAGAAAATGAGTCGGAAATGAACAAACAAGTATTTTCCCTGATTGTGATGGGGAAATTCATGGCTGCAAATCCTTTCGAAAGTGTTTCGGGTGGCAGTGTAGGATCCATGGCACGCAATAGCGTAAGTTCCCTATTGAGCGCACAGCTCAACAGACTTGCAGGCGATCTGATAAAAGGGATAGATTTGGATTTTGACCTGCAATCCGGAGACGATTATTCTACCGGCACCCTTCAGTCCCGCACCGATCTCAATATTGGTGTCTCGAAAATGCTATTCGACGAAAGGGTCAAAGTAACCATTGGTTCGAATTTCGAATTGGAAGGAAATGCCCGTCCCGGCGAGCAGACTACCAATATTGCAGGGGATATCGCCATCGATTACCAACTATCAAAGGATGGCCGGTATTTGCTGAGGGTATATCGAAAAAATCAGTACCAGGTGACCTTGCAAGGCCAATATGTGGAAACCGGCTTAGGCTTTATTATCAATATGGATTACAACCATTTCCGCGAACTATTTATGAGTAGCAAGGAACTGGCCGACGAATTCAGTACGGATACCCGCGCCTTCCAGCGGCGATTTGACCGGGAAAGAATGGGAACTGACTCTGTTTACCGGGATAGTGTACAACGGGTTATTAGAGATAGTATCCGAAGGGAGCCAGGTGGAACCGAGCGTTTGCGCAATCGTCAGCAAAACAATCCTGACTCCATTCAGAGAAGGAGGGAACAAAACAACAATGGAGATGCGCTGGGGTCTTTCAGGAGGATGTCATACCTTAATGAGGAAAGGAGACGGGTTTATG
>DATGNG010000139.1:0-3348 GCA_035306865.1 Sphingobacteriaceae bacterium | reverse complement strand
TGCAAAATATAGAAGTACCTACCTTACTGGTTTGGGGCGCCGAAGATGAGCTGACACCAAAATCCCAGGCAGAAATTTTGCAAAAAAATATCCCCAATGCCAGATTCGTAGAATTGGCAGCTTGTGGACATTTGCCCAGCCTTGAAGATATCGAAGGATTTAACAAGGAAATGAATGCATTCCTTGTTGGACTAAATTAGATTGTTGGACTAAATTAGAAGGAAAATTCGTCCTTTTCTTCCGAATTGCCAGATGAAAATCCGTTTTCTGCATTCGGGTCATAGCGTTTCTCGGTGACCTCCTGGTGGGATTTGATATAATCGACAACCTCAGTCAGTCCCTCTGCAAATTTCTCAAAGTCCTCTTTGTACAGGAAAATTTTGTGTTTGATAAAAGCTCCATCCTCAAAACGTTTCTTGCTCTCCGTGATTGTGACATAATAGTCATTGGATCGGGTTGCCTTTACATCAAAAAAGTAGGTTCGCTTACCTGCTCTGACCTTTTTTGAAAAAACCTCCTCACGTTCTCTGTTGTCGAAATCTCCCATTTTCTTCTTTTTATATTTTAAGTTTGGGCATAAATATAAAGTAATTTACTTGATTAAAACAAATGTTTACCGACAAAATCCTACCATTCACCTGTTAAATTACTGGCAATAGCCTATTTAATATTCCCCAACAAGGTTTGCCCAAGTACTTTTACCAAAAAATTAGTTGTTTTTCCATCAAAAAACCAACAAAATGAAAAGATCAAATAACTATTTGGGCAAGGCAATCCTACTGATTGGGACAGGGTTGCTTATTATTCTTCTCAATTATCTACTGCCCGATAACCTAATTCCTATACCGACCCTGCCATTATTTATATTAGGAATAGGGCTTCTGGTGGGGATATTGACGAGCTTCAAACATCCGGTTTCCTTCGTTCTCCTTGGTATAGGGGGTATATTTCTATTCAATACGGATTTGCCGATGCGGGGAGGATGGTATATTTTGCCATTCGTATTTATTATCACCGGAATTTTCAACATTTTCGTAACAAAAAGAGAACCAGAGCAGTCTAAACAGATGGGGATGCAACACTCCAAATAATGGCTATATAAAAAAAATATTATGACAACATATAAAAATAACCCTTCACCCTCCACAAAATCCAACAATTCAAAGGTTTGGGCCGGTGTGATTATTCTGTTCATCGGATTATTACTGCTGGCAGGACAACTCAATTTGGGCCATATGATCCCTACCTGGGTTAGGACCTGGCAAATCATCCTGATTGTAGTGGGGCTTGCCATAGGAGGATCGTCCAGTTTCAAAAACCCGGCTTCCTTTATCCTGATCGGATTGGGCACTATATTTTTGGTCCAAAAGTACTTCTATTTCAATGTATGGAAGTTGTTTTTCCCGATTGCCATTATTGTAGTGGGACTGTGGCTGTTGATGGATAGGAAGAGGACCCGCCATTTTCCCCACCACCCTCCGGGGAGACAGCGGCTAAATGACGAACCCGATGTAGATTATACGCATGTAGATGAAAACGATAATGGTGAATATGGGGATCAGCATGAATATGGGGGGCAGCATGAAACTGATGCAGAACCAAAACATAAATATAGCAGAAGCACGGTATCGGATGAAGATTTTCTGAATTCCACTGCTATTTTTAGTGAGGAAAAAAAGATCGTGACCTCCAGAAATCTGCAGGGTGGTGAAGTGGTCAATATATTTGGGGGCACGGACATCAATTTGATCTAGGCGGACATGCAGGGGCCCATTGTGATTGATATTTTCCAAATATTTGCAGGCACAAAGATTATTGTACCGGCCAATTGGAAAGTACATTCCAAAGTGGTATCGATCTTTGGAGAGGTGGATGACCGCAGATTTTTCCAGGAATCGGTAAAAGACGACAGAAAGCTTATTTATCTCAAAGGCACCTCTATTTTCGGAGGTATCACCATCAAAAGTATGTAAGCCATGGATAGGGAACCGGTCCTCACCTCCAGACAGAGACTGATCAATATCAGTAGCTTTATTATCTGGGTGGATGCAGTCCTGATTCAGACCGGATTGCTTTGGTGGCACAATTTTCCCCTGGACCAGGCTTTAAACGACAGTTTAGTCAGTGCTACGGTACTTACCATTGCCTGTTTTATCATTTCCAATGCGCTCAATTACTATTTACCAAGCAGGCGGCATTACGGGTATGTGGTGATATGGGCCTTGGTACTTGCAGGTGCCAGCACCTCACTTTCCAGATGGATTCTTCAATACGTGATTCAGGATTCCGGCTTATTGGATGCGATAGACCACAGTATTCCGCTGCGATTCTTTTTTCAGTTTATGGTCATTGCCTGGATGGCAACCATCAATATCATTTGGAACATTCAGCAGGATTATAATGAAAACGAACAAAGAAAAGCGGATGCGGAAAAATTGGCCCGCGAAGCGGAATTATATAATTTGCGGCAGCAACTGCAACCCCACTTTCTGTTTAACAGCCTCAATTCTATCATTGCCCTGATCGGTCGAAAGCCACAGCAAGCAAGGGAAATGACCTTTCAACTATCTGATTTTCTACGGGGCACCTTGCGCAAAGAGGACCAGCAACTCATCGCCCTCAAAGAGGAACTTGATCACTTGCGCTTATACCTTGAAATTGAGAAGGTCAGATTTGGCCATAGGCTGGAAACCCATATCAAAAGTGATGAGGAAGCGGAGGAATGCCTATTGCCTGCCATGATCATCCAGCCCCTGGTAGAAAATGCGATTAAATTTGGGCTATACGACACCACTGGCTTAGTCAATATAGAGATCGTTGCACATTACGATAAAGAAAGCAATACGTTAGAAATCCAGATAGAAAACCCATATGATGCCAATCGCAAGGCACCCAAAAAAGGAACCGGGTTTGGATTGAGAGGAGTACAGCGCCGCTTGTTTCTATTATATGGACGGACGGATTTGCTGGAAACCAGCTCTACAAAAAAATTATTCACCAGTAAAATAAAAATCCCACAATCATGATCAAAGTGATCGTTGTCGATGATGAGCCCTTGGCCAGAAGCATTATTCTGGATTATCTGGAGGATTTCGAAGATGTAGAGGTCGTGGCCGAATGCGGGGATGGATTTGAAGCCGCCAAAGCCATTTCTGCCCATCAAGTAGATTTGATATTTCTGGATATTCAGATGCCGAAGATTAGTGGGTTTGAATTGCTGGAATTGCTGGATGAGAAGCCGAACACGATTTTTACGACCGCATTTGATGAATATGCGATAAAGGCCTTTGAACAACATGCGATTGACTATCTGTTGAAGCCGATTTCCAAGGAACGTTTCGAAGCGGC
>DATGNG010000138.1:0-3309 GCA_035306865.1 Sphingobacteriaceae bacterium | reverse complement strand
CATAAATAATCCAATTCAAATCAGAAAGAATGCTCCAGGCTTCGAAGTCAAATATATACCTTGCTTCCTTTTTGGCAATCAATTGATTGTTGATCACATAGGCGGCAAAGATCAGTAAATAATTAAATAAAATGGCCCAATGTAAGGCATCCAGCCGGAGGTGGGCAGTCAATTCATCTTCATTTTTTAATCGGGAGAATGCTGTAAATAACAAACCGACGATGATCAGTACTATTGCCAATTCATCTGTTAGGTTCATGGGAGGATGGAAAAAAGCAGCGATTCCGGTACGGGGTTCCCCAAATCCCAATACAGGGATGGAATACTGTTGATAAAGTACAAAATAACCTAACACAAACCCAATTAGGGCCAGACAGATCCCTACTGGTCGGAAATAAGCAGGAAATAGAAATTTTGATTTCATAGTTTGTCAAGTTTGATTGATCAAAAGTAAAGCAAACATTACAAATATACAAATAAAATTGACAAAATCTGACCAATGAGATTTAAAATGATAGAGAACAGTAAGTATGCAAAGAACAAGAATAGTATTATCGAATTCTCTGTCACGCTCCATCATTTTCCCACTGATATTGAACAGTGCGAAAATCAGAAATATGGCGGCCAATCCATTTTTTTCCTTTCTCAATACTTTCTTCCAGCTAAAAGGCAGTATGGGTCGGGTAAATTTTTTGGAGCTGAGTGAAGGGATAAAAGCTGGAGTCTTTGCTGCCCATTCATCATATGCTTGTCCGAATTTTTTTCTCAAAAACTGTTCTTCGGCAAACATGATTCTTTCGTAGTAAATCCAGTAGGTGAGGATAAAAATGATCACAAACCAGAAATTTCCGGTCATCATGGCCAACCCCAGCCAGATAAAAAAAATACCCACATATAGTGGATGCCTTACCAGCGAATAAATCCCTGAGGTATTGAGTTGATCAGCTAATTGCTCCTTTGTGTTTCTGCCGGAAGTTTTTGCCGGTGTATGGCCCACAGCATAAATCCTAATTGACAGTCCGAACAGACTGATCAGCAAACAAAGTCTTTCATAATAGACCTCATAAGGAGAATCTTCCAGAATAAAGGTCTCAGGATACAATTCCTTCCGAAGATGCAGAATGATAGCAATTAGTAAAATAATGATAGGCAAGAATTTTCGATGCACAAAATTATCCCAGATATAGATCGATCAGGCCTTCGGGGAGCGTGACTTCCAGGATATTGTTTTCCACATCAATGGAATCTATGGTCTTCTCGTTGAGTGGGAAGAGGATTTCACGATCGCGAAAGATTAGCGAGGCGACATGCTGTTGGGGATACTCATGGATTTCCATTATTGGGCCCAGTACACCAAACTCTTGATCCTGGACTTCAAAGCCTTTTAGGTCGGTAATGCGGAAATCATCGGGGTCTCTTTCCGGTAATTTGTTATTGGGAAGATATACTTTTTTTTGGGTGAGGCCCTGAGCTTTGTCAATGTGATCAATGTCCTCAAAAAATAGATAGGCAGTCCGGTTAGGATGAATTTTGGAGATTTCTACAAAGAACGGTACCAGCCTGTTGTCAATCTCGAGAAACAGCACATCCAAATCCAGCTCTTTGTAATCCTCAAATTCAAAAAACAGCTGTACCTCGCCCTTCAACCCGCGGGTTTTGCTAATGTAACCAATATAAAAACAATCTTTGGTTTCCATGTGCATGGTATGTTTTGGGGTAGAATATTGATGATTTGCTTTGAATGAAAAACCGCTCCGGAAATTAGTATATCTCCCGGAGCGGCCTTTTTCTTCGAAAAATCAATCCTGTTGGTGACAGGAAGAATTATTCTGCTTTATCAGCTTCGCCTTCAGCAGGTGCAGCTTCGTCTGCCTCCGGAGTTTCCTCGGTGGCAGGAGCTTCTTCTACAGGAGCAGCTTCTTCAGCCGTAGGAGTTTCCTCAGCCGCTGGAGCTTCTTCTACAGGAGCAGCTTCCTCAGCGACAGCTTCTACTTCTGCAGCAACCTCTACTTCAGCTTCAGCAACAACTTCTTCTGCCTCTTCCACTTCCTCGGCTGGAGGTGTGTTTTTGGCTTCCAGAGCTTTTGCCATTTCAGCTTTCTTTTTAGCTTCCGCTTCTAATACTGCTTTTTTGGTTTCAGCTTTTGATTTTGCCAAGTTCTCTTTTTTACCTTCGATTTTAGCATCCTTACTCTTCAGCCACTCTTCAAACTTGACGTCTGCAGCTGCTTCGTCGAAAGCACCTTTTTTCACTCCGTCCAACAAGTGTTTCTTGTAAAGAACACCTTTGTAGGAAAGAATGGCACGGGCCGTATCGGTCGGTTGTGCACCATTTTGTATCCAGGTCAGCGCACTTTCAAAGTTGATGTCAATGGTGGCCGGATTGGTGTTTGGATTGTAAGATCCAATACGTTCAATGAATTTACCGTCACGTGGAGCACGTGAATCGGCTACTACCAAATGGTAAAAAGGTCTTCCTTTTTTACCGTGTCTCTGCAATCTGATTTTAGTTGCCATTTTTGCTAATTTATGTATTCAACATAGTTCCCGGAGTACATTCTGCGGGGCGACAAAGATAAGCAAATAATTTATAACAAGTTATACTGCTGTAAAATATTTTTTGTAGCGGGCCTGATCTTCTGGAGCATGCGGTCAAATCCAAGATCATTGGGATGAGTCCCGTCGATGGTGCCTTCATGATCATCGCCCATCAGTCCGTCTGCCCCGATCAGGTACAGATGGGGATCTGATTGCTGCAAACGGGTGATTTCCTGCCGAAAACGGTGGTTGCGCAACAGCATGTCGGCCGCAGTTTTTTGGTTGAAATTACCACTCTCGAACAAAGCACCCTCGATGGTGATAATGGGTATTCCGGGTTGTTTCTCCCGGATAATCCGGATAAAATCGGCAGTTCGCTCAGTAATATTGTCGGGGGAACAGTTGGGTACACAATCAATGATCAGGGCATCCATTTGCAGGTTGGCAATCATGTCGGCGACCTCGGGCTCCATTTTGGCACTGCCACTAATGCCCAGATTGATAAAATCCAGGTCGGTCTGCCGGGATAGACGGGCCGGATAGGCCAGGCCCGGCCGACTGGCAGAGGCTCCCTGCACAATGCTGGTGCCATAGACTGGGATGTTATATTTAAAGGGTGATTCGACAAACTCAAATCCCGCTGCATTACCTATACCGATTTCCAACTGATCCACCGAATCATATAGAGGCAAATAAAGCAGACATTCTTTCCATGTACTATCCATCTCCGTCACCAGAATAGATTCATTGCAATTCTGTTGCCCTGGCCGA
>DATGNG010000137.1:0-3675 GCA_035306865.1 Sphingobacteriaceae bacterium | reverse complement strand
TTTCCGGGAATATTTGGACAGGCATTATATTCCCAATAAAATGGTTTTTGGAGGAAAAGAAAGCCAGTTACCGATTCTGGCAGGCAGATTGAGTGCGGAAACGCGGGCTTATGTTTGCAAGGACAGAACATGTAGCCTGCCTGTTGCCAACCCGGCAGAAATGCTGAAATTATTAAGTTAAATTTTTATTCTTGGGACAACACCCTATCTTTATACATTGTAATTCACTAAATTCAAATCCGATTCCGCCAGAGCGGAATCCATAAAACAATTCTAATGACGATTGAACCCAATCAGGTAGTAACCCTAACTTACAAACTCCACACAGTGGAAAACGGAGAAAAAACCTTTGTTGAAGAAGCTGACAAGAACAATCCCCTGGACTTTTTATATGGTGCGGGCATGATGTTGCCCAAATTTGAAGAAAACATTTCTGGATTAAAAGCTGGCGATACCCTTGATTTCGAATTAGCCGCTGCAGATGCTTATGGCGAAATTGATGAACAAGCCATCGCTCAATTACCAGTAAGTATGTTTGGTGACGGTGGTCTTCCGGCGGTAGGAGAAATTTTGCCCCTTCAGGACAATCAAGGCAATCAATTCCGTGCCAGAGTGACCGAGATCAGCCCAGAAGCTGTAGTAGTAGATTTGAACCATCCCATGGCTGGACAGAACCTGCACTTTGATATCGAGATCCTGACAGTACGTCCTGCTACACAGGAAGAATTGAGCCACGGCCATTCCCATGGTCCGGACGGTACTCACGGACACTAAGGATCCGGTGATTCCCTTTTCCCGGTTTCACTCTTTCCGAGAAATGAATTCATTTCTCGGAAAGAGTGTTTTCGCTGAAACACAAATCCCCAAATTTCGATGAATATGGGGATTTGATATTCACAACACAACACGTATCAGATTTTTTGCTATTGATCCCGGGTTACCGACCCGTCCAATCCCCTACTTCCCTTGCCAATTGATCCGACTGGAGAAATACATAAGTGCCGCTACACAAAAGAATAGCGCGATGCTTCCCATCAAAAGGGCCAAGTCATTGAGTTGGATGATTACGAATACAAAGAGATAAAAAAGTGTTAATAGACTGCAAAAGATAACTGCTATCCGCTTTTGCTTTAGTGTTTTGGCTACAAAACCCGTGATCAGCCCAATAGTCGCAAAAGCAGCAACCCCGTAAGCGGCATTAAAACCTATATGTTCAGAAAATGCCAATAGAAGAGCATAAAACACAATCATCGCTGCCCCGATCAATACATATTGCACAATATGAATGCGGCTTTTTGCAAGTATTTCAGTAAAAAATAATGCCAGGAAGGACAAAGAAATCACAAGAATAGCGTATTTAGTGGCTCTTTCGCTCTTCTGGTAATGATTGACCGGCTGCAAGAACTCGATCCCAAAGCCATCTAATTCATGCATTTCCTGTGCCGTCCATTGCTGTGGCAATGCCCTTGCAAAATGGGCCAGCGCCCAGTTTACCTGAAAATGATCTGCTCCTGTTTCTCTTTGTTCGGGCAAAAATTGTCCTACGAATTTAGGGGAAGACCAGTTTCCATTGACAGAGACCCGGGTCTGTTTCGCCAGTTGCAAAAATCCCAAATTTGCAGTACCCCGGAGATCAAGTGAAAACTCAAATGGCAGTTTATCCCAGTTCCGATCATTCAATTCGGGTGAGAATATGAGGTTATTGTCAAAAGGCCTTTCCTTGGCATATTCATCCAAAGTATAATCCTGCCCCCCTACCCTGAATGGAGAAATGGTCTTCACGCCTCGCAAATCACCCACACCAACGACCATCCTCGCTTTGTCCCAATGCACCTGTTCGAACGATATTTCGTCCTTTGTCAGATCCAGTGGACCAAAATAACCACTCACCTTTACATCGGCTTCATAAACGGCCACATCAAAGATACCCCGGCTGAGTTCTTTGGTATCGGTGGTACCCTTAATTTCTAATTCCTCGGGCAACAAATAAATATAATGGGTTTGCTCTTCAACCTGCTCCACCCCACCTCGTTGGGATATCACCATTTTGGAATAAGGCAACATCATTAAAGGTCCGGCCAGCACCTGCGGGCCTGACCAGCTGTCACTTACTTCAATTATCACTTCCTGTTGGCGTTGCTGGCGCTCCCTGACCAGATCGTTGACCAAAGCAGCCGGGATCAACAAGATAAGGGTAAGGAAGAATATGACTCCCAATTTGACGGATAGTGATTCGTTGAGCCATTGCCCAAATCGAGTGAATTGATTGTTGTTGGTTTCCATATTTGTTGAAATCTTAGGAACGTTGTTGCCTGATCAGTTCTTCAAGTGTCGATAAATGTTTTTCAAAAGCCTGCCTGCCTGCTGGGGTGGCGCAATAACTGGTTCTGGTTTTCCGACCTACAAATGCCTTATTAACTCCTATATAACCAGCTTTTTCCAAGGCTTTGATATGTGAAGCAAGGTTTCCATCTGTTACCTCCAGCAGATCTTTCAGTGAGTTGAAGTCATAATTTTCATTTGCTGTCAAAACCGCCATGATCTGCAGGCGCAAACGATTTTCAAATGCCTTATCAAAGTGTTTTAGCATCAGCCCTTCCTCCGCTCATATTTAAAGTACATCACCGATCCGTACAAAAGATGGAAAAAGCCAAAACCAAGCAACCAAAACAAAAGGTCGTTGCCAGGTAAGGCCAGAGCAAGCAGCCCCAGCATGATCTGCACGTAGCCCAATCCCCGGAAATCCCTGAAAGTGAATTGCCCTCCGGCCACCAGGGACAATCCATAAAAAATCAAAAAAGAAGGGACAATAAAAGCATAATGTTGCTGCCATAGCAGGATAACCACTACTAATCCTCCGGTTAATAAAGGAACCGCCATAGCCCTGAACAATCCTTGGCTGGCAGGATTCCAAACTTTTTGTCCTGCCCGCTTGGCATTTCTATTTGACAAATAATAGGCAGTACCTATAGCTGAAAACAGAACTAAAATGCCAATTATGTTTAAGTAGATTTGTAGAAGGTCAGGTTCTTGGGAATATATTTTGGTGAAATAATACGCTGCCCCTCCTCCCAACAATGCATAACATCCGGCCAAAATACCGGATAAACCGCTTAGAGAAATAAATTTGGTGGAGCGTTCCATCAGATGGCGGATGGATTGGAGCTCGGATTGCAATTGTTTTTCTTCCATAATCGAACAATAAAAAGTACTTTGAAATGCAAAGTACGTAATCTGTTCGAGACTTCCAAAAATTTTTGATCAATTGTAAATTTTCCCGGAAATACTGTTTTAGTCAAAACGCGGAAAACCCTTTTCCCCAAATCCATATGAATTTGGGGAAAAGGGTTTTCCGCCGAAACATAAATCAAATGTAAATACGCAAGATTATTTTTGATCCAGCACCTTCCAGAGGCCTGCTGCCACTATTGCACCGACCAAAGGAGCTACAATAAACAACCAAAGTTGATTTAATGCCATTCCCCCAGCCAACAATGCAGGACCAAAACTACGAGCGGGATTCACCGAAGTGCCTGTTACCGGAATTGCGACCAAATGAATCAAAACCAGAGTCAAACCAATGGCCAACCCCGCCATACCTCCATTGCCCCATTTTGAGGTTGCCCCAAAAATCACAAAGAGAAACAGAAAAGTCAGGATCGCTTCAGTAAGAAA
>DATGNG010000136.1:0-7302 GCA_035306865.1 Sphingobacteriaceae bacterium | reverse complement strand
ATTGTATTTTTTGACCCACCCCGAAAAGTCTTCGGAATTGGATGTGGTGTTTTGTGGCTGCACCGTACTCCCGGCTTGCTGGGCCATTATGGCAAAAGGAAGCTGCGCCACCAATGCAGGGATCAAAAAAGTTAGTAATTTGAGAAAATTCACTTTATTCGCCATCAAGGAATCGTGTTCTGCTGTCAGTTCAGTCGGTAAGGGGCGATCAGCGTAAATTTAGGTATCGCTATTTCCAACAAACCTTGATCCATTTCCCGGAGCATTTCATAACGACCCCACATACTGCCCATATCTGACCGGAGATGGCATCCAGACACATACTCATGTGCTTCCCCCGGAGCTATCAAGGGTTGCTGGCCTACCACGCCTTCTCCCTCTACCTCGCGGATGGTTCCGATAGAGTCAAAAATAAACCAGTATCTTCTTAACAGCTTCACACTGTAGTCTGTGAGATTTTCTATCCGGATCTTATAGGCAAACATAAAATGCTCCTTTTCCGGATTGGAATATTCGGACTGAAAAACTGTTTCGACAGAAACCCTGACACCATCAGTAATCTGTGTAGTCATTTTACGTTAATTATGATACAAACCTAAAGATTTATTGCTGCTGTTCCAAACCAATTCTTCGAATCAGGCAATTCCAACCAAATTATTGCAAGAAGATCAGGCTGTAACCCCTGCCTGGACAATCGACAACTGTTGTGCCACTTTTCCTCCTATGTCCCGAAACACCTCAACTGCCGGGTTTACATCATCCAGCATGGCAGGGAATCCGTTATCTCCTGCATCACTGATTGACTTGATGAGAGGGATTTCGCCGAGGAATGGAATATTATACTTTTCTGCAAGGGCACGCCCTCCGTTCTTGCCAAAAATGTAGTATTTGTTTTCAGGCAATTCAGCCGGAGTAAAATAGGCCATATTCTCCACCACACCCAGAAGAGGGATATTGATGGAATCCATCAAAAACATAGCCATACCTTTTATAGTATCTGCCAAAGCAACCTGCTGGGGGGTAGTGACGATCACCGCACCGGCAATAGGGAAAGTCTGCGCAATAGTTATATGTACATCGCCGGTTCCTGGAGGCAGATCCACGATCAGGTAATCCAAGTCGCCCCAGTCCGCATCATTAAACAATTGTTTAACCGCAGTGCTTACCATTGGGCCTCTCCACGGCACAGGCTGATTGGGGTCGGTAAAAAATCCAATTGATAATAATTTTAGACCGTATTTCTCCAGGGGCTGTATCAGCGTTTTGCCCTCCGGTGTGCGTACGGAAGCCGGCTTGGCATCCTCCAATCCAAACATGATAGGCAGGGAAGGGCCGTAAATGTCCGCATCCAGCAGGCCTACTTTTGCCCCGCTATCTGCCAATGCCAGCGCCAGGTTGGCTGCTACTGTGGATTTGCCAACGCCGCCCTTTCCTGAGGCCACCACAACAATATTTTTTATTTTGTTCAACTGCTCAGCAGGGATGCCCCGAACCTTTGCAGTCATATTGATATCTACATTTATATTCTTATCGACGAACAAACTGATCGCATTCCGGCAGGCACGCTCGATATGGTCTTTGAGCGGACAGGCTGGCGTGGTCAGGATCACGTCAAAACTAATTTTGTCGGGGGCAATTTCTATATTCTGGATCATATTGAGTGTGACCAGATCTTTTTTCAGATCGGGTTCTTCCACATGGCCCAATGCCTCCAATACTTGTTCTTTTGTAATCATACTACAAAAATACATAAACAAATGCATTTATTGTCACGGTACTGTTGATAAACCCTTATCTTTGTATTGCAGGCCAATTTTTTCGTCTTAAAAACAATTCGTCTTAAACAAAAGAAATACAAATGAATATCCATCTTGAGCAGAAAGAGTTTGAACCCATGATCAGCTATGAACAGATCCGGAAAAGAACCAGACTGATCGGCATTCAGTTCAATGTGGCTTATGAGCATCAGCATCCAGTATTTATTGGTGTGCTAAACGGGTGCTTTATGTTTATGGCTGACTTAATGAAGCAGATCAACATTGCTTGTGATATTTCTTTTGTCAAGCTTTCTTCATACCCGGATGGGACCAGGCGCGGCGAAATCAAAGAACTAATGGGCTTGGAATACGACCTTAGAGGTAGGGATGTAATAGTGATTGAAGATATTGTGGATTCTGGCAATTCCCTTCGTCATACCCTGGATGCCATTAATGCGCATCAGCCGGCTTCGGTTGCGGTATGTACCCTTTTATACAAGCCAGCATCGGTTTTGCATCGCTTTGATAATATTGCCTATATCGGTTTCGAGATTGGGAATGAATTTGTAGTGGGTTATGGACTGGATTATAAAGGTATGGGGCGTACACTAAAGGATATTTACAGGGAAATTTCACCCGAATAAGACTTTTGGATAGGCATGCTGTATTCCATCGCAATGATTCTTTTGTATGCAGAAAGGCAACCCCGGGATTTATGGGTAATCCTGTCCCTGGCCTTACTTATCGCTTTGGTGGGCTTGGTCCGCGCATTGTTTCCGGGAGCTTTTGGGAGGATAATCGGTGCATTTTTTGACAATACCCTGCTCAATCAATTAATTAAGGAGGACACCCCCTTTCTCTCGTGGCCCTATTTACTGCTCTATATCGTAATGGGTTTTTCGGTGGGAATGTTTTTGTTTCTCGCCCAATTATCCGGATTTCTTTCCGTGGCTTATGTAGTAGATGTAAGGGTTTTTCTGGTGCTCTCCCTTTCTGTTATCGTTCTTTTTGCGATAAAAATAATGGTTCTGAGGGTCATAGCACATGTTTTTGATATAAAGCGACTGTTTCGTGGCTACGAGACTGCTCTGTTTTTGAGTTATTACAATGTGGCATTTTTGCTTTTGGTCTTTGCGCTAATGATGAGTTTATTGCCTTTTTCAGAAGCAAACTGGCTCGTTCCTACAGCACTTTCCCTGGCTGGTGTCATGTTGGTTTTCAGGCTTGGAAAATCTGCTTTCGAAATAATAAGAAATTATCGGTTTCCTATTTTTTATTTTATTGTCTATCTTTGTACCCTTGAATTAGCACCCATACTTATTTTGATAAAAATAGTAAGTAGATAATCATAAAAGCATGCAAGTGTCTGAAACAGATAGAGAAAAGAAAGTAAAGAGTATATTGGTCACCTTGCCTAAGCCGGAGAACGACAAGTCTCCATATTTTGCTTTAGCCCAAAAATACAATTTGAAGCTGGATTTTCGTGCATTTATCCATGTTGAAGGGGTGCCGGCCCGTGAATTTAGAAAAGAAAAGATAAATCTTGCTGATTTTACGGCTGTGATTTTTGTGAGCCGCAATGCAGTAGATCATTTCTTCCGCATTTGTGAAGAGATGCGATATGAGGTCCCGGTGGATTTGAAGTATTTCTGTATTACAGAAACAATAGCCCTTTACTTGCAAAAATACATTCAGTACCGCAAAAGAAAGATTTTCTTTGGAAAGCAAAATGCAAAGGATCTTGAGGAAGTATTGAAAAAGCATTCAAAAGAGAAGTTTTTGTACCCTTGTGCTGACGTTTCCAGCGAAGAAGCACTGAGTTGGATGCAGGATAATGGCTATGATTATACGCCTGCGGTTCTTTTCCGCACCGTAGTCAGTGATCTGTCCGATTTGAAAGATGTCTTTTATGACATTATTGTATTTTTCAGCCCGTCCAGTGTCCAATCTCTGTATGAGAACTTTCCGGATTTTAAACAAAACGATACCCGGCTGGCAGCATTCGGCCCCAGTACCCATCAGGCAATTCTGGACCGCGGACTGATCCTTGATATAGCGCCCCCTACGCCAGAGGCCCCCAGTATGACGATGGCTGTGGAGCAGTATATCAAACGGGTAAATAAATAAAATGAAGAAGAATTGGGGGGATTGGTCTGGATTTTGCTGTGCAAAAAGCTTCAGGCCGGATATCTTTGTGCGCCAAAAATTATAAGAGAACTAAATTATAGATTCAACGATATACAAACAATCAATGAATAGAAAATATACGTGGATCCTGATGCTATCTGTTGCCCTGATTATGGTGGTTACTTTAGCAAATCACAAACCAGGGGAACTGGTCCGGAAGGGTCCTTACGAAGGAATGGTTTATATTCCCGGAGGGACATTTGTTTATGGCCATTCAGGCCCGGGCCTATCTTCTGCCGGCATAACCCAGCCCAGGCAGATTACCATTACGCCATTTTATATGGATCATACGGAGGTGACGAATGCGAAATACCGGGAATTTGTGCAATGGGTACGGGATTCGATCGCGATCAAGAATCATGGTTTGACAGAATTCGAGAAGACACTACCAGATGGGCAGGTGTTCATCGATTGGGATAAAGTAAATTCCAGGCGCAGCTCACTGTGGCGGAATCGAAATTCGGATCCGAGGATACAGAGTGCCTGGGAAGCTTTGTTTTATCAAGGGCAGGATCAGATTTATGGCAGGAATGAATACAATGTGCGTTTGTTCAGGTATGATTATGACTGGTATGACTTACAGGCTGCTATTGCCAACAGGAACAACCCTGCCTTCAGCAGGTCAGATTATATCCGGAGGGAGTCAACTTTAATATATCCAGATACTACAGTTTGGATTGCCGACTTTAGTTATTCGCAAAATGAACCTATGGTTAGGGGATACTTTTCTCATGTGAATTACAGCGATTATCCTGTTGTTGGAGTCAGTTGGAAACAGGCAGAGGCTTATAACCACTGGAGAACGAAGCAATTCGAGATCGCTGAAGCCAATAAAAGTTCGAACGAAAAGAAAAGCATTCAGCCCTTCACACTTCCTTCCGAAGCGGATTGGCAATATGCAGCAACTGCCAATGCAGGTAGTGGAGTGACCTATCCCTGGGGCAGCCATTCGGCAAGGCACGGAGGAGGCTTCCTGAACGCCAACTTCAAGCCAGGTCGAGGTAATTATGTGGAGGATGGGTATCCTTACACTTCCCCGATTCAAAGTTATTATCCCAATGATTTCGGACTGTATGATATGGCAGGAAATGTGGCCGAATGGACCAGTGACACATATGATGAGTCCGCATCAATATTCGTTCACGATCTGAATCCATTTTATAAATACAATGCCAGTGATGACGATCCGAATGCAGCGAAAAGAAAAGTAGTCAAAGGAGGTTCCTGGAAAGATACCCAGGACTATATTGCCATTGACTCGCGGACTTATGAGTATCAGGATTCTTCACGTTCCTTTATAGGATTCAGAAGTATAAATAGACCCTAATCAATTTAAAAAAAGAAACTAACAAAGCACAATTATAGCTGAAATTATGGCACAAAAGGAAAAATTCAAAATCGGTTTGAACAATATTATCTCCTGGGGAGCTTCGGTGGTGATTATTGGTTTGATGGCTAAGTTGATGCATTGGCCCTGGGGAGACTGGATGATAGTCGTGGGGCTGGGGACTGAGGCTGTTCTGTTTTTCTTGCTTGGGTTCCAGAAGGATTCACCGGAACCGGAAACAGTGGAGGTGGCCTCAGGCACTTCAAACGCAGGTGCAGCCAATGCATTAGACAAGCTTTTGCAACAAGGTGATGTCAATCCGGAGTTGATTGGAAGATTGGGTGATGGCTTGAGAAGCTTTGGAGATAAAGTCAAGGCGATAACCGATGTCTCGGATGTTTCCCTGGCAACCAATCAGTTTGCACATTCCCTCAAAAGCACTTCTGAAGGTTTCAATCGCCTCAATGAGTCCTTTGAAAAGGTCTCCAGGGACTTGGCCAATATCGGCAACACCAACGTAGATACCAGTAGTTATCAGGAACAAATCAGCCGATTGGCAGGCAATCTTCAGCAACTCAATACGATGTATGAGCAGGAAATGCAGCAATCTGACCAGAAGATGAGGGCTATCACCCAGCATTACGAAAATATTTCGAGTAGCCTCCAGAGTTTTACGGACTCAACTGCTGACACTCAACAACTCAAGGAACAAATTCAGACCCTCAATAAGAACCTGGCTTCCCTTAATGCAGTTTATGCAAATATGCTGGCAGCTATGAATCAATCCCGTGTCTAAAATTCTTGACTAATTTTTTAATCTGATTATAAAATGGCAGGAAAAAGAGAGACACCCAGGCAGAAAATGATCGGCATCCTTTATTTGGTGCTGTTGGGGTTGGTTGCATTAAATGTGCCCGACTCTATTCTGGATGCGTTTCGGAACCTTACGGTGAGCCTGGGAACTTCTACCCAGAATACGCAGGCCGGGATAGATAATATGTATGAAGCTTTCCGGTCCACGAAACTTCAGGATGAACCGGAAAGGGCCAAACCTGTTTTGCAAAAAGCTGAGCAAGCCAGTCAGTACGTGCTGAACCTTACCGGGTTTATAGATTCTGTAAAGCATATCATGGTAGAAGAAGGGGGCGGAATACGCGAATCTACCGGTGATCTCCGCAAAAGGGATAATTTGAGCATTAGTACCCGTCAAATGATTAATACCGGGCATGCAGCCCGTCTAAAGGAATTGATTCAGGAGACCAGAAACGGTCTTGCTGAGATTACAAATAACGAAGTTCCATTTTCGTTGGAAGCCGTGGACCCTCCCGCCCGGGGCGGAATTAAGAAGAGTTGGGAACAAGCCAATTTTGGAGATGGCGTACCATTGACGGCTGCTATTACTATGTTGGAGAAGGTTAAAGCGGATGCAAAAAATGCTGAGTCCGCTGTGGTAAAGTATATTTTCGGTGAAATGGATATGGCGGTGGTCAATCTGGATCGATTTGCTGCGGTAGCGGTGGCTCCTTCATCGTATATTATCCAGGGTCAACCCTATACCGCCAAGGTGTTCCTGACCGCTTATGACTCCCAGTCCAATCCGAATATTTCGGTGGGAGGCACACCACTTCCGGTGGTTGATGGACAGGCTACCTATACAGTCAACACTTCAAGTGAAGGGATTTTTAACTGGATAGGCACTGTGCGGGTCATGCAAACTGATGGAACGATCAAAGAATACCAGACCGAAGCACAAACCTATCAGGTAGCAAGGCCATCAGCTGTTGTGTCAGCAGAGGCCACCAAGGTGCTCTATATTGGTGTGGACAATCCCATTTCGGTTTCCGCTGCAGGAATCCCCAAAGAAGCCATTTCAGTCAGTGGCCAGGGGGTTTCAATATCAGGAAGCGATGGCAATTATATTGCACGGGTTACCGAGCCGGGCAATGCAAAAATCAGTGTTTCCGCCCGTATTGGAGATCAGGTTCAGGCATTGGGAAGTACTGATTTCAGAGTAAAAAGGATTCCTAAGCC
>DATGNG010000135.1:0-19012 GCA_035306865.1 Sphingobacteriaceae bacterium | reverse complement strand
CAACCACAGAGTAATCACTGGTGCGTCCCAATGGTGAGAATGAGTCCATATTGATATTAGCCACTGTTTTATTCAATGGATAAATGGGATTGGAGGCATAATAAGCGGATCCCAATAGGCCTTCTTCCTCAGCAGTGACGGCCAGGAAAACAATGGAACGCTCTGGTTGTACAGAGGCAGCTTTAAATCCTTTTGCCAATTCAAAAAGTGCAGCTACTCCAGTTGCGTTGTCAATAGCACCATTGAATATAGAGTCACCTTCCACAGCCTCTCCAATACCAAGGTGATCCCAGTGTGCGGTATAGATAATGACTTCATCCGAACGTTTTGTTCCCGGTAGCTTGGCAATTACGTTATTGGAAGTTGATTTGCGAAATGAATTGTTGATGGTTACAGCGGTTTTTACCCCCAGTGCTACGGGCTTGAACCCAGGTTTTTTTGCTTCTGCAATCAAATCCAGTTCGTTACCTGCCAATTTAAATAGTTTGTCAGCAGATTCGGTAGTTAGCCACCCTTCGAAAGCAGCGCGGGATGCTCCGTTGTCTGAGGTTTGAAGATTGAGTTGAGGTCCGGCCCAACCACTGCGTACTACATTCCATCCATAACTTGCACCACCCGTATCGTGGATAATCAGCACACCAGCAGCACCTTGTCTGGCAGCCTCCTCAAACTTGTACGTCCAGCGACCATAATAAGTCATTGTATCCCCTTTAAATAAGGTTTTATCATAATAGCCCGGGTCATTGACCATCACCACTACAGTTTTACCTGCAGCATCCAGTCCTTCATAGTCATTCCAATCGTATTCCGGTGCAACGATCCCAAATCCGGCAAACACCAATTCCGTTTCGTCCACTTTGATTTCTTCTACCAAACGTTTGCTTCCAATGACATAATCATCCAGGTACTGTATGGTAAACTGTCCGTTTTCACCTTTGAAAGTCCAGGCAGGATTGCCAGGATTGGAAGTGATTTCGGCCATAGGGACTTCCTGGAAATAGCTGTTTCCGTTTCCGGGCTCCAGACCTAAATTTTTGAACTGTTCCTCTATATAGGCTACAGTCAGGGTGTCACCTTTGGTAAAGGGTTTTCTACCCATAAATTCATCTGATGACAATGTTCGGATATGGGTAGCGTAACTTTCTACCTCCACAGCCTCAAGTGCAGCCTGATCGATTTCCGGGGCCGTCTGATTCCCGCTGGTGCATGCAAAACTCATCGCCAAAGCGGCCAGAATAAATGTGCTTGTGATTTTCTTCATTATATTTATAGTTTTTGTGTGCGTTTTTATGTCAAGTAACTTGCTAAAGTACTAAAAATATTGAATTCACGGACTATCATTCCATTTTCTTCAGGAATGCTCCGGTTCTTTTATGGAATGTTCAGGTTCTTTTATGGGAATGATCTCGGCTATAGGGCTAAATAAATAAACCCTGTTTGTATTCAGCTCCACACATTGATAACGTTTGCGGATTTTCTTGACTTTCCGGAAAACCCGTCCGTTTTTCCATCTAAAATGTCCTCCATCGGCCACTTTCTCTACCGTGCAGCTTTCTTTCAATGCAGGTTTGTCATACCGCCGTAGAACCCGGAATAATTTCAGATCGGTGCAGCTGGAGGCAGCCGGATTTTCCAAATAACTTTGTATGGCTTGGTGTATATCTTCAGGGAAGACATTTCTCCGGAAAAAGGGAGCCATCAACAATTTGAAATTTGATTTCCATTCCAAACCATGTGGTTTGACCATATTTTGATGTTCCGTCCAGGTCTTGAGATGGGCAAATTCATGAACGGTGGTGATCAGGAAGGCATAAGGGTTGAGGTCATGGTTGACCGAAATCCGGTGGCCCTGTCCTTTGAATGGATGCCGGTAATCCCCAAACCTACTGCTGCGGCTCCTCGCTATCCTAAATCGGCAATTGGTCCGCACAATCCATTGCGCAATGAGATCGGCGGACTGCTCCGGTAAATAGGGTTGCAGCTTGTTTATGTATTCGGTCACGAAGCCAAAGATAATAAATTATATTATTTTGTAAATAATCCCAATTTTAGTTAAGTTTGAGCATGGGTAATCTGAAACAGATTTGGGTAAAATACGTGGGAATCATCCTTTTTGGGGCGATTTTCTTTTTTATGCTAATTGGATTTGGCCAACCCGCCCAAGCACAGGAGCTCAACGCCCGGGTGGAGATTCTCTCCCCCCAGTTGCCACACACCAACAAGCGGGTTCTGGACGTTCTCCAACGGGTGATGACCGACTTTCTCAATAAGCGCTCCTGGACCGGGCAACAGATCCGACCCAACGAACGCATTGATTGTAACTTTGTAATCACTATCAACACCTGGGACGGTGTTTCAGAGTTTACAGGCCAGGCCCAGATCATGTCAATGAGACCTGTTTACAATGCCAATTATTCCAGCCCCATTCTAAATACGGTGGATAAGGATTTTGATTTCTCTTATGTTGACGGTCAGATAATAGAATATTCTGATCAGCAATTTACCAACAACCTGACTTCTCTGCTTGCCTACTATGCCAATCTCATCATTGGAATGGATGCTGATACTTTCAGCCCGGATGGGGGGACACCCTACTATAATGTAGCGAATAGTATTGTCAATAATGCGCAAAGCAGTTCATATGCAGGATGGAGATTTATGGATGGAGACGCCAATCGGTATTGGTTGGTCAACAATATGCAGGACAGACGATTCTACCCTATTCGAAAGTTTCTTTATGAATACAGCCGCCATGGTCTGGATCAATTGGCCGAAAATCCAGTGCAAGCACGGCAAAGTATATTGCAATCTATGGAGTTATTGAAAAGCGTGGATAGAATGGGTCAGAAAGCCATGTTGCCACAGATATTTTTTACGGCCAAATCAAATGAATTGGTGGGAGTGCTGAGTGCTTTGAATCCCCAGGAAAGAGTGCAAATATTCAACTTACTGAATGAAATCGACCCCTCCAATTCCAGGATCTATGAAGTATTGCGATCAAGATAAGGTAGGGATAATAGATAGATGATATGTTGAATCGCCTTTACATACAAAATTATGCTCTGATTGATACACTGGACATTTCCTTTGGAAAGGGGTTGAATATAATTACAGGGGAGACGGGTGCAGGAAAATCCATTGTATTGGGCGCTCTTTCCCTGATTTTGGGTCAACGGGCCGAGAACAGGTTTTTGTTTGATGAAGGCCGGAAATGTGTGATTGAAGGTTTTTTTGAGGTTGGTGCTTATGGGCTTGAGGACTTTTTCGAAGCATATGATCTGGATTTTGAGCAGGAAACGATTTTGCGCCGAGAATTTGGTGCAGATGGTAAGTCCAGGGCTTTTATAAATGACACACCGGTCAATTTGCAGATTCTGAAAGCGTTCAGTGAAAAACTAATTGATATACATTCCCAACATGCGACCTTGCAGGTAGCCAATGCAGATTTTCAATTGCTGATCCTTGACAGTGTGGCGGGCCAAATCCCTGCGCGAAAACAGTTTTCCAGTTTGTTGAGCCAGCATAAAAAAACAAAATCGGAATTGGCAAAGCGAAAGGAACTCGCCGAACAGCGGACTGCGGAAGCCGACTATAAACAGTTTTTATATGATGAGCTTCAGGCGGCAAAACCCACGGAAGGGGAGGCGGCAGAGCTGGAGTTGGAGTTGGATCAATTGGAGCATGCCGGAGAGATCAGGGAAAATCTCAATGGCGCGGTACATCATTTGAGGGATGGGGAGATTAACTTAGAGCTCCTCCTGAAGGAAGCTGTGCAGATGCTGGGTAAGGCATCTCAGCATATGCCTTCGCTGCATACTCAGGAAGATCGGCTTCGCTCAAGTATGATTGAGTTGAAGGATCTGGCAGATGAATTGGAATCTCAGGCAAACTCTGTAATGGTTGATGAGGAGCGACTGCAGTTTGTTCAGGATAGAATAAGTACCCTTTATGCTTTGCAGCAAAAACACCGATTATCAGATCCGGATGGATTGGTCAATCGGCTGGAGGAGTTGGAAAGTGAATTGTCTGCAAGCATTCAGGACGATCAGGAGATTGAAGAATTGCACAGGACTTGTGAGGCCCAGCTTAGCCAGCTCCGTGAATTGTCTGCCAACCTGAGGAAAGGACGTGAACAGGCTATTCCGAAGGTCCATGAGAAAATATTGAATATATTGGAAAAGGTGGGGATGCCGGGGAGCCAATTGGAAATCCGATTGGATACCTTGCCTGAGGATGCCCATAGATTGGATGGGGGGGATGCCATCAACTTTCTGTTTTCTTCCAACAAAGGACAGGCGCCCCAACCAGTAGGAAAAGTTGCATCTGGAGGAGAATTGTCACGGCTCATGTTGGCTATAAAGGCTTTGATTGCTGAACATACGGCTTTGCCCACCATTATTTTTGATGAAATTGATACCGGAATTTCCGGTGAAGTAGCTTTGCGTGTAGGTGATATTTTGGCTCAATTAGGTGAACGTATGCAGGTGATTGCTATTTCGCATCTTCCCCAGATCGCCTCAAGGGGAATGGCCCATTATAAAGTATTTAAAACAGAGGAGTCGGGTAAAGCGAGTACTCAAATGGTGTTGCTGGATCAACAGGCCCGAATCATGGAAATTGCCCAAATGCTAAGTGGCACCGATCCTGGAAGCGCTGCAGTGGAACATGCCAGAACCCTGTTAGGTGAACAGTTAGGTTAAGTTGACAGGATTACATCTTGAGAAAAATTTTGTTTTGGTTTTAATTCAGGCAAAAGTCTTACCTTTACAACGTATCCGACATTGGAAATTTTAATAATTTAATACTACTGATTATGGCTTACAACCTACTAAAAGGAAAAAAAGGAATTATTTTCGGGGCGTTGGATGAAAAATCCATTGCCTGGAAAACTGCTCAGCGATGTGTGGCTGAAGGTGCAGAGATTGTTTTGACAAATGCTCCGGTGGCCCTTCGTATGGGGACAATAAACAAATTGGCCGAAGAATGTAATGCACCCGTAATCCCTGCCGATGTCACCAGTGAAGAAGATATCAATAACCTTTTCGATCAAACCATGGAGCATTTCGGCGGTGGGGTAGATTTTGTGCTGCATTCCATCGGTATGAGTATCAATGTGCGTAAAGGGCTTCATTATACCGAAAATAACTATGATTTCATGCACAAGGCATTTGATATCTCTTCTATCAGCCTGCACCGTGTTTTGGCTGCCGCTTTGAAGAAGGACGCTATCAATGAATGGGGGTCGGTAGTTGCCTTGACCTATATCGCCGCGCAACGGGTATTCCCGGATTATAATGATATGGCAGATGCCAAATCCTTGCTGGAAAGCATTGCACGTAATTTTGGGTATCAGTATGGAGTACGGAAAAATGTACGTATCAACACCATTAGCCAGTCTCCAACTCTGACCACTGCGGGTTCAGGCGTCAAAGGATTTGATGGATTTATCCATTATGCGGATAAAATGTCTCCACTTGGAAATGCAACTGCGGATGAGTGTGCCAATTACACCGTTTCTTTATTTTCGGATTTGACCCGTAAAGTGACTATGCAGAATCTATTCCATGACGGTGGATTTTCTTTTACCGGCGTTAGTCAAGCGGTGATCGATGAAATGATCTCAAAAGAGTAGATTTTATTCAGGAGGAAGTAGATTTTATTCAATATAGTCCGTTTCAGAAAGGACAATCTTGACCATTACCCTGCCTGGGATTGGGACCAATATACTGGTGTCGGCCAAAGGGTCTTCAGCGTATATAGTTACTTTGCCCAAGGAGTAGCGGACTGAATATGCTACCCCGTCAAAGGTGGCGGGCAAAATGTCATAACTTGCCTCATTATCGAAACTCATTGCCACGCTTACACCTCCCTGTTTGATGTAATAATTAGTCAATTCAGGCAGGTTTAGTGTGTGATAAATCTGATAACCATTATCTGTCCATTGGTTGGAGAGAATTGTATAAACAAATGATTTGTTTGGATTTGGATAAAAATTTTCGATAATATTTGTTTTCTCACAAGCGGAAAGTGTCAGAAATGCAACTATCGCGATCACTGGGGCTAAAAACTTTTTCATACGCTGGGCTGTTTATAAATTTCTCCTTTGTTACCTATTCACTTTTTTAATGCAAAGATTGTTCCTTTATTACTATTAGGACACTAATAAAGGAATAAGGTTTAAAACCCAGATTCCACATTAAGCTTCGTTATGAAAAGCCTAATGTGGAATCCGGGTTAAGGCGAATAAAGCTTATTCGATTATTTCAACTTCGAAATCAAGGGAGAGAAATGGACTGACATTGTCATTTCCTGCCGGTCCATAAGCATTCTTGCTGGGGGTAAAAAAGCGGATTTTACCTCCAACATTGATCAATGGGATAATCTTGGGCCAGGCAGAAATAGTGCCACCGCCCAGATTTAAATCCAGTCCTTCGTCGTTAGTTTCCAATTGTGTGCCAGCAGGGTTTTTAAGGGTGTATTTTGCTTTTACAATACTGGTGCTGGTGATGGCATCTCCGGTTCCCTGTTCAAAGATTTTGTAATAAATATTGTCGGAAGTCTTGGTAAATTCGCTGACTGAGAATCCTGCCCGTTCTATGGAAGATCGAATAACCCCATCTTCATAATCCTCCAGATTATCATATACTGAAATGATATAATCCATAGATGCATTTGGTGGGATTCCCAGGTCACGATTTCCTTTCCTTCCCCATCCAGTTAGTCGGGATGGCACAATGATGCGGATCTGCCCATTACTTTGCTGAAGCATTTCTTTGACTACATACTTTAAGTCATCCTGACGCTCCACCGGTGAATTTGGTCGTCCAGCATATGAGCTTCCAAAAGGAAAGTATCCCATAAAGTCCAAATATCGATTTGATATTGCCAAGGTGTCGTTGGCCATATACAAACCATCCAAGCTCCGTACAGTATATACTATAGGGTATGTCTTGTCAAAATTCAGCGTATTCCCCGTGCCTGGAGTAATGATTTGATAATATAAATCTGTGTTTTTATAGCGCTGGACGTTTAAATTGTTTTTGACAATGTATTCATTGATATTTTCACTATCCAACTCCTCAATGGTTTGGTAAGTTTTCTTTTCACAAGAAACAAAGCACAATAGAAGGCCTATGGAGATCAAAACAACACTAATTCGTGATTTTCCCATCAATGACATGTTTATCTAATATCTAACACTTTGATTGTAAAGTCCAAAGGAGAATTTGGTGGGATTGAGCCGTGTTGTTGATCTCTATATCCATAAAATGATGGAGTTACAAAGCGTATTTTTGATCCTTTTTTCAACCCCATTTCTGTCAATCCAATTGCTTCCCTCTCGTCAACCTGCTTGGGAAGGAAGGCAATATGCCAGGCCAAAATGAGTGCACCAAGGTCGAAATCTATCCCGTCAGGATTGTCATTCGAATCAAATACATGGCCGCTTAATAATTTGCCTGTATAGTTTACAGTAACCAACGGAGAAATGACATGTCCAGAAACATCCAATCTGTAATCATATGAATTCGGGTCTCCTTCTTCCAAAATCTCATACCAGATGGAGGACCTGCTGTCATAAATAGCGTTTGGTATGTTTTCTTCTACGTATTCAGCAATTATTGGCTTTTCAAGCTCCATTTGTGCATCATAGTCAAATTGCTCAATGTCTTTGACACAACCTGTTGCATTGATCATGAACAATGCCAATACCCATATCCCAATCTTCTTCATCTTTATTGATTTAATGTTTGATTTGCAAAGTTATTCAATTATTTGAAATTTTTGTTGTATTAACAGTTTTTAACATCATTTTCCGTTCGCCGCTAATCCAATATTGCCTTAAGTTTTTTGCTGCTGAGATATTCAAATCGTCTGTGTCTGACTGCAAAATTTTCATCCAAAATTAAAGTTACCGGAACGTTAAATCTCCCATTCCTATCACCAAGTAACCTTGCAATTTCATGAAATCCTTTTTTGTTGCCTGCGTACTCTTTGTTTACAAATATTTGGCCATCAAATAATATAGTGTCCCTTGATTCTGCATCAAAGTGTACAGCATAATATTTCTCATTGACCATTTTTACGATTTCAGGATTAGTGAAAACCTCCCTGTGCATTTTTCTACAATAGGCACACCATTCTGTATGGAAGCTGATCAAAACCGGTCTTGGATTGACATCCAGAGAATCCGATAATTGTTCAAAGTCAATCCAATGGATCCTTTCTCTTTCCTGGGGCATCGCCTCACTCCAGAATCCGATCGAAAGCAACAGAATGATATGGATTGCTTGTTTTCCCATAATTTGCTATTAATGGAAATGCCCAATTTTCAGGCCAAAAACAAATGTACGTGGTCTGGATGGTCCATAAACATAGTCAGAATCCCGTTCGGCACCGCTGTCGAAATCGTTTTGGTAACTATTCAGGATGTTCTGAACGCCAATATTTGCCTCAATATTGAAGTGATCCCTTATCTTGAATAGATAGCCCAACCGCATATTCACTTCAAAAAATTGTTTGGAGTTGATCAGTTGGCGATTGACCTGATGGGGGACCAGCATTGAACCCGTGTAAACACCTGTCAAATCTACTGAAAACAAATCGGTTGCCTTCCAGTTTGTGTTGAGGTAACCATACATGTCGGGAGATCTCACAAATTTATTAACCGTGATTCCCGGTAGTCCGGCATCCTCATCGGCTTCGATGATTTCCTGAGGCACTCTATACCTTGAACGTTGGATGGTCCCACCTGCTTGCAAACTCCAAAAAGCCGAAGGAGCAATACTCAATTCAATATTACTACCAGCTACATATGCACCCTCTCCATTTCTCATTTCATCCAGGATCACCCCTTCCAACTCATTAGTCCTCACAGTAGTGAATGGGTTTAACAAGTCTGTGTAGAAGCCCTCTACGAGGGTGTTGAATTGAGTGTTGCCAAAGTTGGTAGTATAATTTAGAGATCCTGTATAAGCATTGGCGTACTCTGTTTTTAGGTTGTTTGACAATAAGACAAAAACCTGTTGTCCACCCACCGAAGAAACGTGCATATCCTCATTGAATGCCTGAGGGGCCCTAAAACCTCTGGCATACCCTCCCCTGAACTGAAGGTCTTCAGTAAAGTTGTACAAGAGTGTCAAACGCGGACTGAATGACGCGGTATTTACTTTTGAGGTCCTGTGGAGGTTTTGCAGACTGTATTGACCATCAATATCAACATAATCATAACGCGCACCGATCAAAGCTGTAAAGGACTTAATGGGTTTCCACTCATATTGGGCATAGATGCCAGCACTGTTGGACTGCTGATCAACTACCCGGTTATAACCTGCAATTTTGTCAATGGTGTTGTTGTGTTGATGCTCTAACCCGGCAGTGAACATATCATTATCAAAGGTTCGGGTGTATTGCATGCCTGCTACCAATGCAAAGTCCTGGGTATTTCCATATGCATTTGCTGCAAGGACACTGTCCTGCGGATCGGTACTTCCCACCAGACCGCCATAGTAGCTTTCCCTTCTGGTGCCCTGACCCGATCCATACAATGAAAACTTATGCTTGTAATCTTTGCTGTATTGATCATAGGTTAAGCCACCCATAAAGGTTTTATGGTCCAATTGTTCGGTAACGTCGGTGAAGTGTGGCGCCAGATCGAGTCGATCTCCCCCTCTTCTAAATTCATTGATCGCACTTAGATCCATAGTCAAATTGTTGTATTCACTGGGACGGTAAAATGCTTTTGCACCGAAGGTAGTGTTATGCAATTTAGTCATCTCGGTAAAACCATCTCCGTTGGCATCATAGGCCTGTCTGACCCGGTTCATACCATAAAAGGTAACTCCACTCATGAGATCCTCTTCTACAATTGAAGCATGGAAATCTACAGTTTTATCCCATTTTTTGCCATCGATAAGAGCATTGCTGGTGGCTACCTGCCAATTGTTTTCAATAGGTTCTTTGGTGATAACATTGATAGTTCCAGCGATGGCATTTGACCCAAACAAAGCCGAACCCCCACTGCGGACCACTTCAATTCTTTCGATCATGCTGGTGGGGATTTGGTCCAATCCATATACACTGTTCAACGCACTGAAAACTGATCGACTATTGATGAGGATCTGGGAGTATCCACCTTCAAGCCCATTTAATCGCACTTGCGAAAAACCGCAGTTTTGACAATTGGTTTCTACCCGTACCCCAGGTTGAAAGTTGAGGGATTCGGACATGGCAACCGATTGAGTTGCATTGAATATTTTTTTGCCCACCACATTTACGATGACCGGAGCCTCTTTACGGTTGACCCCGTATCGTGTGGCACTAACAACCACTTCGTTTAGACTGAGGTTGTCATTGAGGAGCTTTTCCTCCAGTATGGTCGTTTGTCCACTTTCGATCAAGACCTTCCAGGAATCCGATTGGAAACCAATAGCGCTAACTGAAACTGTATAATTTCCTTCAGGAATGTTTCTAATTGTAAAAGCACCAAATTCATCAGTCACTGTACCGAATGCAGTTCGGTCCAAAACGACTGTAGCGCCTTCGATTGGAATATTACTGTTATTCGTTATCTTTCCGTTAATGGTCCCAAAACCTTGTGCCACAGAATACTGTAGATTGCATAACAGCATTATGGCTATAATAGCATAAATATTAAATTTCATAAAAATTTTCTAAGAGTTTGATTTTTTTGTCAAAATGTGTAGGCCTAACTAAGCCAAAGTGATTTAGACGTATTGTGGAGGACCTCTTAGAAAAAGTATAGAATTAAAATCAGTGGATACCCCTGAAACGGTAGGGACCGATTGGGTGACTACATAATCTCCCCAAACACTTGCATCAAATGTTAAACTCTTGGTCTGGATGTAGGTTCCGTTGAATACAACATCCAAAAAATGGATCTCATTCTCAGAATGTTTGTGCTTGGTTCCGTCTGGATCAGACTTGAGATTATAGGGGTGAATATGGATAATAATTTGTCCGGAAGAAGTAGTGTGCTTGTGCATAAACAGCATTCCGCTGCCCACGATACTGACAAGCAGTACCGTCTGAATATACGCAATCAAGACCCTGAATAATTTTCCAGTCATTATTTTTTTTGATCCAAAGATAATCTAAAATGATTATCCACAATAATAGTTATTTCCTGAAATCCCCCTGCATTGTATCAAACAAGATACAGCGCAGGGGGATTGCCAAAAATAGTAAAGTAGCCTTAATTTTCCAGGTGTTCACCCGCTACTTCTGCTTTAATTTTAGTTTCGAGTTCATCCATTAGGTCTGGATTGTCCAGTAATAATGTTTTGACAGCATCCCGTCCTTGCCCCAGTTTGGTCTCACCATAACTAAACCAAGAACCAGATTTTTTGATAATATTGAACTCAACTCCGAGGTCAATGATTTCACCTACCTTGGATATTCCTTCTCCAAACATGATGTCAAACTCTGCTATCCGGAATGGAGGGGCAACTTTGTTTTTAACAATTTTAACTTTAACGCGGTTTCCCGACACTTCATCTGCATCTTTAATTTGGGCCATTCTCCGGATATCCAATCGTACAGATGCGTAAAACTTCAATGCATTACCACCGGTAGTTGTTTCCGGATTGCCAAACATTACTCCAATTTTTTCACGCAACTGATTGATGAAAATACAGCAGCAATTGGTTTTTGAAATGGTACCGGTCAGTTTACGTAAGGCCTGGCTCATCAACCTGGCCTGTAAACCCATTTTCGAATCCCCCATTTCTCCTTCTATCTCACCTTTGGGTACCAAAGCGGCTACGGAGTCAATAACGATCACATCGATTGCTCCTGATCGGATCAGGTTGTCCGCAATTTCCAGTGCCTGTTCACCATTATCCGGTTGGGCAATCAGTAGATTTTCAATATCTACCCCAAGCTTTTGGGCATAGTACTTATCAAAAGCGTGCTCCGCATCAATAAAGGCTGCAATCCCACCCTTTTTTTGTGCTTCGGCAATAATATGGGTGGCCAATGTGGTTTTTCCTGAGGATTCTGGTCCATAGATCTCAATCACCCGGCCTTTGGGTACCCCGCCGATCCCGAGGGCGATATCCAAACCGATTGAACCGGTGGAAATGGCATCTATGGGTTCCACAGCCGAATCCCCCAATTTCATTACGGCACCCTTGCCATAAGATTTTTCCAGTTTATCCAGTGTAAGCTGTAATGCTTTAAGTTTCTCCTGATTGCTCATATTTTTAGTTTTGTTGGTCAAAAATAGCAAATAAATTTAGAATACTAAAAAAATTTGCAAAAACTTTGATCTAAATTTTAGTATTACCCTCTGGCGATAAAAATAAGAAGAAAATTTATAATTTCAAATTATATTTAAATTAAAGTAAATATAATTTCTCAAAACCATATTTTACCTGCTTGTCTTTTATTCTTCTCTCAGAATAGTATGGCCCATGCGATCCCTTTTTGTTCTCAGGTAATTCACATTATATTCATTGGGCTGGATTTCAATAGGCACAGTTTCAACGATTTTAAGGCCATAACCAACAAGGCCGGCCCGCTTTGTCGGATTATTGCTCATCAACCGCATCTGGCCCACCTTCAGATCCCGTAAAATCTGTGCACCGATTCCATAATCCCGATGATCGGCTTTGAAACCCAATTGCAGATTGGCATCAACTGTGTCAATTCCTTTTTCCTGCAGGTTGTAGGCATGCAATTTATTCACAAGGCCAATTCCCCGGCCTTCCTGATTCATATACACTACAACTCCTTTGCCTTCTTTTTCGATCATTTGCATGGCCCTGTGCAACTGCGGGCCGCAATCGCAACGGCAGGACCCGAATATATCCCCTGTCACGCAGGAGCTGTGTACACGTACCAGTACAGGTTCATCTGGTCCCCATTCGCCCTTATGCAGGGCAATATGTTGTTCTCCGGTCAATTTCTGGGTGTAGGCGGTCAGGGTGAAGGTTCCCCATTCCGTTGGCATTTTGACAGACACCTCCCGCTGGATCAAAGAATCTTTTGCAAGGCGGTATTCGATCAGATCCTCGATCGAGATAATTTTCAGATCAAATTTTTTCGCGACCTCCATTAGATCCGGCAGACGCGCCATCTCTCCATCCTCCTTCAGAATTTCCACCAGCACACCAGCAGGCTCGAATCCCGCCAAACGGGCCAGATCTACCGCTGCCTCCGTATGTCCCGCCCTGCGCAACACCCCTCCATTCTTGGCGATTAAAGGAAATATATGGCCAGGTCGTCCAAAATCCTCGGGTGTGATCTTGGGATCAATCAGGGCCTGTATGGTTTTGGACCGATCCGATGCCGAAATTCCAGTAGTGGTTCCATGGCCTTTTAAATCGATGGATACCGTAAAGTTGGTTTCATAAACGGCTGTATTGTGCCCCACCATCAATCCCAGATCCAATTCCTCACAACGGGCTTCAGTCAGAGGCGCACAAACCAGACCTCTTCCGTGAGTGACCATAAAATTGATTACTTCGGGAGTCACATTCCGGGCAGCAGTCACAAAATCACCTTCATTTTCCCTGTCCTCATCATCCACGACAATGATTATCTTCCCGTTTTTTAGATCTTCGATAGCTTCTTCGATCGTATTCAATTTTATTTCCATGGTTGCTCCTCACAATATTTTTGCAAATTTACGCATAAGATAGCAAGATCCGGAATTATAACGATAATATAGATGTAAAGATTTGGGGAACGGCTGGTTCCTCAATACTTTTTGGAGGTAGAAGCTTTGAATTTGACCAACCACTCCATAAATTTCAATCGGATTTTCTCAAATCTAATCTTATACTGTTCGAAATCAAACAGCGCTGAATCGGTTGCTGACTTATAGGTGAGGAAAACGGCCAATGGAGTCAGGGTTATAATTGCCAGCCACATCCCAACCACTACACCCATATCTCCTTCTCTGGCCCATTTTTCGCTCATGGTTGAAATGATATAGTAGATCAGGAAAAAAATAATGGCCATGACCACCGGCAGACCCAATCCACCTTTTCGTATGATGGCACCCAATGGAGCCCCGATGGCGAAGAGAAGAATGCAGGATACAGCAAGGGTAAACTTGCGTTGCCATTCTATATTATACCTGATATTTTTATCTGCGTACAATTTTTCTTCGTTGTATTTGGACGTAATTATGTTTGAAACATAAGTAGCCTGGCTTTGGGCAGAATAGATTGCGTCACTTTTTCTTTGTTGGGGAATGAGATCCAGATAGTTACCATTATATGCGGCTGCATCAATTAGCACAGTGGAATCTTTGGGCTGAAAATAATCAGACAATAAGTAATAATGGTGAAGTACTTCCTGGCTGACTGTTGCCCTTAAACTATCCAGAATCCTGGTATTGGAATCGGTATAATGTTTTAATTGTTTGAGATTGAGCATGGAATGGTGGCTTTTGAACAAACTTTCATCTGTACGCCTCAGTTGGAATACTTCCATATCAAACTTCATCTCTGTTTCATCAAAGTAGAAGCGGGTAAACTGTTGTCTCGGATCATAAACTACCGCATTTTTCCCCCGGGTTTCTTCATATCTAACGCCATTGATCAGTTTGATGATCATGAAGTTGTTGTCCATTGAATTATATACATAACCCTCTTTTGCCAGGATTACAATATTGGCAGTATTACTCGATTTATGATCGTAAATCATCAGATCGTAAAGGATTTTGCCGTCCTTGCTTTTTTCTTTTGCCCTGATGGAATAGCCCGGAATGGTGTTGTTGAATACCCCGGGTTTGATCAGGAAATCCGCTGGTTTGGTCCTCACATCATATAGTAATGACCCCATTTTGAGATTGGCAATGGGCAAAATATAATCACTGAACAGAAATGCACCGCCCCCAAACATGGCTACCAGTACCAACAGGGGCATCATCGCTTTCCTGATGGAAATACCGGCTGCCTTGATGGCAACTAACTCATAACTTTCCCCCAAGTTCCCAAAGGTCATGATGGAGGATAGCAACATAGAGAGGGGCATGGCCATGGAAATCTGGACCAATGCCTGGTAGCCAAGCAACTCAAGAATCACATACCATTCAAATCCTTTTCCGATCAGGTCATCTACGTATTTGAATAGGAAAAGCATCAACAGCACAAACATCACAATGAAAAATGTGACGAAAAAAGGCTTGATAAATGCTTTAAGTATGAGAACGTGTATTTTCTTCATGCACCGATTACACTTTGCAGGTACTCGATCTGGTTGTCCCAGATCAATTTCCGGTCGTCCAGATTTTCGGGCCTGACATAGTCGGTGATGGACAATGCCACATCGTTGGTCAACTCGTCCAGGACGATTTCCATTTCAAAATAATAGGGCTCGTCATCCAGCCATTTGTATTTGACGGATTTATTCTCCCTTGCGCTTATCAGTTTGGCGACATGGATCTCATCATCCCATTCGAATTCGTATATAGCTTCTTTTTGATTTACATTGTCGGCAAACCACTGCGACAAAGCATTGGGTTCCACCAAATACGAATAGAGAATTTTGGGCGAGGACTTTACCTCATACTCCAGGGTGATTTTAATTTTTTCTGCCATGTACAACGGATATGATTTTCTATGTTGAGCCTATCATAAGCACGCCAACAATGTTAAAACTTTTTTTTTAAAGAAAGGAAAAATAAAGTATATTTGCAAACAATTTTTAGGCGGGGTAGCTCAGATGGTTAGAGCGCAGGATTCATAACCCTGAGGTCACGGGTTCAACTCCCGTCTCCGCTACATTTCAGCAAAGCGACTTTTAGGGTCGCTTTTTTTTTGGACATTTTTCCCTTGAGTGTTTTCGGGATCAAGTACAAAATCCAAGTACAAAGCCTGTGGACTGGCTAAAAAATCAGATACTTGTGTGATATCAATTTCTTTCTTCCCCAAATTCATACAAATTTGGGGATTTTGTGTTTTCGCTAAAACATTAATCCGGGAAATGAATTCATTTCTCGGAAATAGTGAAACCAGGATATATCTATGTACCGAAAAACCCCCATCCGACCGTTATACAACGTTTGGATGGGGGTTCCTGTATCGTGTGTGGGCGGCACCCGTCTCACCGGGCTTCGCTGGCCGGGCGGCTTATGCGCCCAACTGTACACGCTTGAATGCGGTCACGGTCAGATCTTTTGAAACACCGTTCAGAAACTGAGCAATGTTTTTGGAAGAATCCTTCACGAATTCCTGATTCAGCAGGGTATTGTCTTTGTAGAACTTGTTCAATTTACCCTGAGCGATTTTTTCTACCATTTCTTCTGGCTTACCTTCGGCACGGATCTGCTCTTTGGCAATTTCCAGCTCGCGCTCGATAGTTTTAGAATCCACATCTTCTTTATCGACTGCGATCGGGTTCATGGCTGCAATCTGCATAGCTACGTCTTTACCAGCTTCTGCAATGGCATCAGATGCCTGATTGAAACCTACCAACACGCCCAGGCGGTAATTGCCGTGGATATAAGCAACCACCTGATCCGCTTCAACGGTTTCATATGTAGAAACAGTGATTTTTTCCCCTATTTTGCCGGTTTGGTCCAGCAACAGGTCGGAAATCCTGCTTCCATCTATCTGCAGATCGGTCAGTGCCTCCAGTGAAGCTGGAGCCTGTGCGATGGCTGCATCTGCAATGCTTTCACCAAAAGCGATGAAATCTGCATTTTTTGCTACGAAGTCAGTCTCGCAATTCAATTCAATTACCACACCTTTTTTGCCATCAGCTGTAGTTTTTGCAATAACTACACCTTCATTTGACTCGCGGTCCTGACGTCCTGCGGCTACTTTGGCACCCTTCTTTCTCAAATAATCAACAGCTGCTTCAAAGTCACCATTGGCTTCCACCAGGGCTTTTTTGCAATCCATCATACCTGCGCCGGTTGCCTGACGCAATTTATTGACATCTGATGCCGAAATTTGTACACTTGACATGTTTCTTCCTTTTTATATTGAATAAATAAATAATGCGAAATTCGATAAAAAAACCGGATAGCCCCGGAGTTTGCGGAAAAGTAATCTTTCCAAAACCTCCTGTTAACCATCCGGTTTCTTAAAAATTACTCTCCGTCTTTAGCCTCAGCAGCTTCTTCCTTTGCTTCCGCTGATTCGGTAGCTGCACTTTCTACATCCACTTTTGATTTGCGGGGACGTTTTCCGGCAGCTTGCTCGGCACCTTCTTTTTCTTCACCGTCAGCAGCTTTTCCGCTATCAATTTTTGCTTTGGCTGCAGCTGCTTCTTTCTCGGCTTCTTCTTCCTTGTCACGTTTGCGCTCTTCCAAGCCTTCCTGGATTGCCTTTACTATGATGGTACAGATCAAATCAATTGATTTGCTGGCATCATCATTGGCAGGGATTGGAAAGTCAATGCTCTCGGGATCCGAGTTGGTATCCACCATTGCAAAGGTTGGGATACTCAATTTCATTGCTTCGCTTACTGCGATGTGTTCTTTTTTAACATCGATAATAAACAATGCAGCAGGCAGACGGTTCAAATCTGCAATACCACCCAGCAAAGATTCCAATTTTACCCGCTCCCGCTGGATCATCAATTTCTCCTTTTTTGATAATACATCGTAAGTGCCATCTTTGGTCATCTTATCGATGTTGGACATTTTTTTGATCGATTTGCGGACGGTTGCGAAGTTGGTCAGCATACCACCCAGCCATCTTTCAGTGACGAAAGGCATGTTTACTGACTGAGCATGTTCGGCTACTAAATCTTTCGCTTGCTTTTTAGTCGCTACAAATAAAATTTTCCGACCTGATTTTACAATTTGTTTGATTGCTGAAGCAGCTTCTTCAATCTTTGTAAGAGTTTTGTTCAAGTCTATAATGTGGATGCCATTGCGCTCCATGAAGATGTACTTTGCCATCTTTGGATCCCATTTGCGGGTAAGGTGACCGAAATGTACACCTGCATCCAGTAAATCCTGATATGTTGTTCTTGCCATTGTTTGTTCCTCCAAATAAAATTAACGTTTGCTGAATTGAAATTTCCTACGGGCTTTGCGGCGTCCTGGTTTCTTACGCTCAACCATACGGTCGTCACGTGTCACCAATCCTTTTGCACGCAATGCAGGTTTTGCTTCCGGGTCGAGTTCGACGAGTGCTTTTGCAATCGCAAGCCTTACAGCTTCCGCCTGGCCTTTCACTCCTCCACCGGCTACGTTAACTTTCACATCGAAATTGCCAGTCACACCGGCTACTTCCATGCTTTGGGTTACAATATATTGCAACGGCAATGTTGGGAAATATTCTTTGTAATCTTTACCATTAATGGTAATGTTGCCGCTACCTGCTGTCAGGTAAATACGGGCAACTGCTGTTTTCCTTCTTCCTGAAGTGTTAGTTGTTGACATATTCTTTCTACTTAGAATTTAACGGTTTTGGGATTTTGTGCTGCGTGTGGGTGCTCACTTCCGGCATAGACAAACAGATTGCCAAATAATGCACGACCCAGACGGCTTTTGGGCAACATACCACGAACGGCTTTTTCAATGACGCGCTCCGGATGTTTTGCCAACAATTCCTTAGGAGAAATGAAACGCTGTCCTCCCGGATATCCGGTATAACGAACGTATTCTTTGTCTCCCAGTTTTTTACCGGTCAACCTAACTTTGTCTGCATTGATCACGATCACGTTATCGCCGCAGTCTACGTGTGGGGTGTACGATGGCTTGTGTTTGCCCCGGATCACTTTTGCAATCTCGGAGGACAAGCGCCCCAAAATCTCGCCCTCAGCGTCAACAACAATCCACTGTTTATCGACGGTGTTTTTGTTGGCAGAGACAGTTTTGTAACTTAACGTATTCACTTGCTTTGTTTTGATTATATAAATTAATAAATTTTTACCCCTTATATTTGGGGACTGCAAAGGTACAATATTTATTTAAAAATTTCAAAATGGATTTTGTATATTTGAATTTATATGCCCATCATTAATTACGTATTATAAGACATACTATAAAATATTAGACATGACGAAGAAGGGAAGTTTTTTGCTG
>DATGNG010000134.1:0-4949 GCA_035306865.1 Sphingobacteriaceae bacterium | reverse complement strand
CCAAACCTCAGCACTATGATCAATTTCTATCCCATGATGAGCGAGAGCTTCAACGTGGGGGGAAGTTTTGGTCTGGCTATACCCATTTCGGACAAAGTCGGTGGGATCAATTTCCTATTGGGCCCATCTATTTTTATGGGCAATAAAAATCGGCTATCCCTATCCGGGGGCGTAGCTTACGGTCCGGTGAACCGCCTGACGAATGGCATCAAACCGGGGGACACAACCGAACTGCGCAGCCTGGAAAATTTCACAAAGACGGTATATGACTTCGGTTACTTCTTTGGGGTATCCTTCAGTTTATTTGATATAAAATAAATTTGACACAATATAAACGTTCAGCTAAAATATAAACGTTCAGCTTATGAAGCGATTTTTTCTGACTTGCATGGCTGCATGGCTTTCCTTCAGTACGATAGCAGCCGAGAAACACGCCCTGATCATTGCCATCGGTGACTATCCGAGCCGGACCGGCTGGGGTAAGATCAGTTCAAAAAACGATGTCCCGTTGATTACGGAGGCTTTGCTTGGACAAGGATTCGCTGATGAAAACATCATCACCCTGATCGATGCACAGGCCACAAAAAATGGAATCATACAAGCGTTTGAACACCTGAATGGCCAACTGAAAAAAGGGGATATTGTCGTTGTACATTATTCCGGTCATGGCCAGCAGATTTTTGATGATAATGGCGATGAGGCAGATGGTCTGGATGAAGCCTTGGTTCCCTATGATGCGTTTGCAACATATTCCCACATGTATCAGGGAGAAAACCATATCCGTGACGATCAATTGGAACAGATCATCAACCAGTACCGGAATCTCGTCGGCTCTGAAGGACAGGTACTGTTTATTATGGATAGCTGCCATTCGGGATCGATGACCAGAGGTGGCGTGGCACGTGGAGGTGTCGGCGCACTGGTTCCCAGTGACTGGATCGACAACAAACAAGAAGAAAAGAGTGCTTCCGGATTGTTTCAGGCTACGGAGAAACTGGCAGAGGATGCTGCTCCCTTTGTGATGATATCCGGAGCCTCAGCCAGTGAATTGAATTATGAATACCAGGGGAAGGGCTCGTTGAGCTATGCATTCGCCCAAGCTATGGCCCGGTTGGAGGGCGGTTTCACGTACCGGCAATTGTTTGCCAATATCCTGTCCCAGATGCAAGTCATTGCCCCGAGGCAAAATCCTGTCATCGAAGGTGATATTGGATACGAGCTCTTTGGGGGAAATTATGTGCCCCAACAGAATTATTTTACAGTCAAAAAAATAGTTTCGCCCAATGTCATGACCGTTCCGGCGGGGAGCCTTCAGGGCCTTTTTGAAGGTACTACCCTATTGCTGATGCCTTCCGGCTCTACTGCTGCGGATCCCGCAAAAGCACTTGGAAAAGGGGAAGTCCGTTCATCGAAATATAATGAATCCACCATCGTACTCGAATCGGCCCTGGAAAATGTACAGGAAACCGATATCTGGCTATTTGTGGATCAGCTGACCTATGGGGATATGTATGTCAAGCTGTTTTTGGATCCCTCCGTCAGCCGGGCGGACATTCTGGATGGGGTAAGGGATTATCTGGAAAAAAATAATTTGGGGGAAGTCGTAGCTGAACAGCACGAGTCGGATGCCACGGTTTATTTTGAAAATGGAAGCCATCACCTGGCCGTGACCAACGACCTCCTCCCCGTAGAAGAAACGACCGCAACACGGGGGAAACCCGAAGTCGATGAATTGAACCACAAGATTTTCCGGTTTGCCCAGGGGCAATACCTGAAAGGGCTTCAGATGAACAATACGGCCTATGCTTTTTCTTTCCGCCTCATCCCTGCAAATCAGGATCAGGAAGAAGGCAACAGCGAATACGACGGAGAAGATGACGGACAACCGTTGAAAGTCGTGCCCGGCCAAGATGAAATGTGGCTGGAAGTCACCAATAATGGCACCATGCCCATTTATGTCAGCATTGTGGAAATCAACAGCCAGGGACAGATTGCATCCTTCTTCCCGCATGAATATTGTCCATTGAATGATCAGGAACGCATGATTCCTCCCGGCAGGACGCAGGTCTTCAGAAATTGTCTATATGAGTTCGGGGATCCATACGAAAAGTTGATGCTGAAAGGTTTTGCATCGGCCACTCCCCTCAATTTCCAGCAGACTGTGGACACGGACGGTGCGGCTACCAGGGGAAATGCCAATCCATTGGAGAATTTCCTCCAGCAAAGTTATCAGCCCACCAGGGGAAGTGCGGCGAGGAGAAGCTCAGGGGGAGCGGATGGATATAGTGCAGAATTTATATATGAAATTGTCAGGGCAAAGTAGTGGTGATGAAGAATAGATATTGATTAAAAATCAGGCCTATGCGTCTCAAAGCTCGTTTTTTCTGTTGGATGCTGATCATACCGACACTCTCCTTTTCCCAGGACTGGAACCAAAAATTCGCACATATCAATCAATTGATACAGGCGCAGGACTGGGAGGTCGCATTGAAAGACAATAACCTGCTGCTGACCGAACTGGAGAAAGAGCTTGGGAACACACATCTCTACTATGTCATGGGGCTCAATAATGCCGCAAACATTTACAGAAGCACTGAACAATATGAGCTGGCGATAGAAACCTATAAGAGGAGCCATGAAATTGCACGCCTTCATTTTGCTGCCGATGCCCCGGAGATGGAGTTTTATGACCGCAACCTGGCTTTCCTGTATTTCGACACCCAAAAAATCACGCCTGCAATCCAACATTACGAAAACCTGTTGAACATTCTCAAAGAACCCCATCCTGAAAACGATTACTGGATTTATTACATTGATCTGGCCGAATGCTATAACCGGGTGAGGAACAATGAATTGACGATTCAATTTTTTCAGACACTTGACGAAAATTACGAAAACCAACAGATCAGTCAACAACTCAGCAGAGGCCGTATATGGAGCTTGTTGGGCACTGCCCATAAGTTTTTAACGCAGTACGAAGCATCCGAAACGTATCTGGTGAAGGCCTATGATGATTGCCTGCTACACAGGGATTCGACTGCCTGCATCATCCCCATGGAAAATATAGGTGACCTATATATGCTCACAAATGATTATGTCAAGGCAAAGAAGTATTATGGGCAGGCCTGGGAACTGCAAAAAGACAAATCCGAATATGACCAGTACTTTGTCGGGGTCACCGAAAACCTGATCACCGCCAATCTGGAAACGGGAGACGGGGCAGAAGTCAGGAAATATACCAGCTTTCTCTGGGATTACCTGGCAAAATACCAGCAGCAAAATCTTTATCTATCCTTTCGATCGGGCCTGGAATATTTTGAGCGGGAAGAAAAATCCGATCTGTATGAATTTGCTTTGCTCTACCAGTTGGAATATCTGAAAAAACACGACCAAAAACACAATATCTATCAGGAAGTGTTGAATAAACTGGGCTATTTCTACCGGGACCAGGGTGTGTACGGGCTTTCAGCAGATTATCTGCGTCTGGCAGTTGACAACACCCAAAAGACCAAAACGGATACCCACCGGGAGCTATTGCCCTTATTGGACGCATTGATTGAGGTTTTAGAAAAAAATGACAAGGCTGCCGATGTACAGACCTTTGCGTTGGTACGGGAAAAAGTACGGCAGGCAAATCCCGGAGCAGATCCGACGGAGATCAATGCCAATGTCAACAAACTGACCCGGGCCAGCGCTTTGCAACAGCAGGGGGCATTGGACGAAGCGCTCCAATTGATTATAGAGATTGAGCCTTTCTTTACGAAAATCCAGAAAGAAGAGCTGCTTGCCTACCTGACTTTCCTGCTGGTGAAATCCAATATTTATATCGCACTCGATCAGTTTGAGGTGGCGGCGCCCTGGCTAAGGGAAGGCTATGTACTTTCAGAAGATAACCCTGAATATGTACTGCAAAATGTGGCTTTCATCTCCAAGATCGGACAATATTATGAAATGGTGGGTGACTTTGAAAGCATGGCCTCATTCATGAACAGCGCCATCCATATTTTACAAAAATATCCACAGAAAAAAGGCATCATAGAACCCTATTATGTGCGCCTGGCAAGGGCCTATATCCAACTGGAAGAATGGGTCTCCGCAAGTCAGATACTGACCTCCACCCTACCTGTCCTGATCGAAGTATATGGGGAGCACAATATGCATGTGTTATCCGCAAAAAATGATCTGGCAGCCTTATTCGCAAAAAGCGGTGAAATGGAAAACGCTATCGCACAATATCTGGATATGCTGACCACATCTGCTGACCATCTCTCCGCAAAGAGCAAGCAAACGATCTATTTCAATCTGGCCAATTGCTATATCAAGTTGGGCGATCAGGACCAAGCCATCTTAAATATCAATCGCTACATCGATTTTTATCTTGAGGAAATCAATACGGTGTTTACCTTTTTGTCTGAGGATCAAAAAAACAAATACATTGAATCCACCCAAAACTCCTACCATTACATCCTCAATTTTTATCATTCACTCGATGACAAGGGGCCGGTTCTGGAGGATATCTACCGCCTGCAAAATGCGTTCAAAGGAATGGTTCTGCAATCTTCGGTTGACATCAAACAACGCTGGAAATCATTGGAAGACCCAAAAGCACTGGCGCTGTTCGAAGAGTGGCAGCAGGCAAGGCAAGCCCAAAATATATTGCAGTTTGAAGATAATGAAGAGGAGCTGCGGCTGATTACCCAGAAATTGGATGGACTTGAACGGGAAATGTCCAGAATGATCCCTGACTATGCTTCGCAAAAGTTATTGAATGAGGGCTCGTGGAAAGATTTACAGACAAAGTTGGGGGATGATGAGGCCGTGATTGAATTTATACAATTCGAGATCGGGGATGTGTGGGACGGATGGGAAAACGACCAGCAATATGCGGCACTGATTGTTGCAAAAGGGCAATCCATCCTGAAGTATGTGCCCCTGTTCAAACAATCCGA
>DATGNG010000133.1:0-2625 GCA_035306865.1 Sphingobacteriaceae bacterium | reverse complement strand
AAGCCCTTAAAAATAAGGCTTCCCCTTCCATCATAGCAATCTCCTCCGGATCATCGAAACCTGAAAAATCAACCGTCCTTACTTTATCTAATATAACATTTGCCCGGCCTATCGTCTTGTAGCAGGCTTGAAATGAATAATTAAATTGATTATTGGTGGGATTCAAACTCCCGTCAAATAACTCTAAAGAAGTTCTAGCTGCCAGGTTTTCCGTTAGATCATCCCCCGGTAACAAATAGATTCCGGTTACCCAACCATTCCAGCCATTGGCTGCAAAATGATAGTGATCATACAGTGAAGCATATACACTGACCAACTTGGTTCTAAATTCAGTTGCATTACTGAAGTAGGTCTCTTCCGTTCTACCCATAGGCGGATCACCGACAAGATCGGGGTTACATCCGGACCCTATAAACAAGGTGAAAATGAAGTACCATGTATAATATTTATTGACTTGTATCGATTTTAAAATGCTTTTTTTCATCACAGTGCTGTTTGAATGTTTTTGATTAAAAACTGGCATTGATACCCAAATTGAATGAACGCGGCAAGGGAAAATCATCGTTCACCGGATCCAAACCCCTCCATCTAAACATATACAGGTTGTTTTGGCCGCCGACATAAATTCTTAGGGACCTGACACTGTTTTTCGTCCGTGCTAAAAGTGATTCAGGAAGAGAATACCCGATTTGCCAATTGTTCAGCCTAAAGAAGGCCGCGCTTTCCACCCATCGATCGGACAAGCGGTTGTTGCCTGCCGGATCATTGACCACCGCACGCGGCAAGTCAGTATCTGTATTGCTCGGTGTCCATCGGTCAAGGGTCGTAGCAAAATAAGTTGCTCCAGGCCCACTCATTCCTTCAAATGTTCGGCGTACTGTATTTACTTTATCCACTTTGCCTTCTCCATAAAAATTCATGGTAACGTCAATACCTTTCCAACCGGCGTTTAGGTTTATGCCATAGGTTACTCCAGGAATGGTGTTTCCGATTTCAGTCTGATCGAAAGAATTAATCAGACCATCTGGGGTAGTGCTGTAAAACCGTTCTTCTTCAGTAGGGTTGCCATGTACATCTAGAAAATACATGTCTCCCGGTGCCACGAAATTAGAATTACCTACAATTTCCTCATCAAACTCTTCAAAATAAGCATTCACTTCCTCCTGATTTTGGAAGATGCCACCCAGTTTGTAGCCCCAGATATGGCCCACCGATCTACCCACCTCTACTCTTCCAAAGCCGGTTGAAAGTGGTTGATCTTGGTATAATCGGGTAACCTCATTGGTAAGGAAACTTACATTGGTAGAAATGCCATAGCTAAAATCCAGTACCTGATCGTTGAAACCTATCAATAAATCCAGTCCGCGATTTTCCAGCTTTCCGATGTTAAAGAGGGGGTTGTTTGTACCAACGCTTAAGGGTAAGTTCACCCGTTGTAAAATATCGCTGGTTGCCCTTTTAAACAGTTCAGCAGTAAGGTTGATTTTGTTGTTGAACAGCAGCGCATCCACTGCAATGGTACTCGTAGTGACGACCTCCCAAGACAAGGAGGCATTTGGAAAATCCGCCACCAATCCTCCCAAATTCAAGATGCCCAAAGGATCGCCATTTCCTGAACCCCACCGGTAAGAAGAGAGGCCCAGATTTGCCCCCGATAGATAGGCATATTGGCCCACAGCAGCCTGGTCATTGCCTGCTTCACCCCAGCCACCTCTTATTTTTAAATCGTTGATAAAAGATACATCGTTCATGAAATCTTCCTCACTGATTCTCCATGCCCCAGAAATTGAATAAAAATTCCCCCAGCGATAATCCTCTGCGAAGCCATTGCTGGCATCCCGCCTATAGGAAAAGTCAAAGTAATATTTAGAATCGTAGATATAATTCATGCGCCCTACCAGACCAAACCAGAACCTCTGCCCCCAACCGGTAAAGCTGTTGTTGTTATTGAGATCATTGCCATATCCATTCTTTTTAGGATTGTCCACAAGATTGGTCAAATTATCGGTGGATAGATTTACATTTTGCAAATAATGCCGTTGATCCTGGACAGCTGCTGTTAATGTAAGGCGGTGCTTAGAGGCAAATAAACGATCATATGCAGCTGTAAAATCTGCCTGATAGTTAAAGATATTATTGCCTCTACTTTCAAAACTTCCAAGACTGTTGGGGGCATTAGGCGCTACTTCCCGGGGATTTAATCCTGTGGGATAAAATATATTAACCCTTGAAAATGTATTTAATCCGTATCTTACCTGTTTGGTGTAGTCAAGGTTTAAGCTTCCTCGCAAGGTGAGTCCCTCAGTAGGGGTAAATTCGGTATAGACCTGGCCCATGTTTCTGTCGAGGTCAAACCCTCGGTAATTCAGTGTGCCTACGGCCAAATAATTGGATCTCGAGCCTTGCCCATACAGTTTGGCAGGCTGCCATGAATCCCCAAATAAAAAAGGATCAATAACCGGCGCAAAACCATATTCATTATTGGGATCCCTGAGAGGCTGCCAGGGAGGTGCCGCCGCAAAATCTGTTAGTCTTCCCATGTCATTTAAATCTGCCTCTTGCCGGGTAAACTTATAATTGATGCCTACCTTCCACCAATCTTTTACCTGGACATTTAGATTTACC
>DATGNG010000132.1:0-6318 GCA_035306865.1 Sphingobacteriaceae bacterium | reverse complement strand
TTCCGGCTCACTGGGCCAGGGCCTTTCGGCCGCCATTGGTGCTGCACTTTCCAAAAAACTGAATAAGGACAATCATTTGGTTTATGTGCTGATGGGTGATGGGGAATTGCAGGAAGGCCAGCTTTGGGAGGCCGCTATGTTTGCACCTCACAATAAAGTTGATAACCTGATCGCCATAGTGGATTATAACGGCCAACAAATCGATGGCTCAACCGAAAATGTGCTTTCATTGGGCAATCTGGAGTCAAAATGGAAGGCGTTTGGATGGCAGGTGCTGGAGATGAATGGTAATGATATGAAAGATACGCTGAGAGGGTTGGCAGAAGCCAAAACGCTCACAGGCAAAGGCAAGCCTGTGGTCATTTTGATGCGTACCGAAATGGGAAATGGAGTTGATTTTATGATGGGTTCCCACAAATGGCATGGCGTGGCGCCAAATGATGAGCAACTGGCCAGTGCGTTGGCCCAATTAGAGGAAACCTTAGGAGATTATTAAGATGAAAAAATACTCGTTTACAGAGAAAAAAGATACCCGTTCGGGATTTGGAGCAGGCCTGGTGGAAGCTGGCAGAAACAATGATAATGTAGTAGCCCTTTGTGCAGATCTAATTGGATCCCTGAAAATGAATGATTTTATCAAGGAGTTTCCGGAAAGATTTTTTCAGGTTGGGATTGCAGAGGCCAATATGATGGGAATTGCTGCCGGACTAACCATAGGGGGAAAAATCCCATTTACCGGCACCTTTGCCAATTTCTCCACAGGCAGGGTCTATGATCAAATTAGGCAATCCATTGCTTATTCAGGCAAAAATGTAAAGATTTGTGCTTCCCATGCCGGTTTGACGCTTGGGGAAGATGGTGCAACACACCAGATTCTGGAGGATATTGGGTTGATGAAAATGTTGCCCGGCATGACGGTGATCAATCCCTGTGATTATAACCAGACCAAAGCCGCAACCATTGCTATTGCCGATCATGAGGGACCGGTTTACCTTCGGTTCGGGCGCCCAGCAGTACCAGTTTTTACGGATCCAAACCAAAAATTTGAAATCGGGAAAGCCTGGATGGTCAATGAAGGTACGGATGTGAGCATCTTTGCAACCGGACATTTGGTTTGGGAAGCAATTGTTGCTGGGGAGAAGTTGGCTGCCATGGGAATAGATGCCGAAATTATTAATATTCACACCATTAAACCATTGGATGAGGAGGCAGTATTGCAATCGGTAGCAAAAACTGGTTGTGTCGTGACTGCGGAGGAGCATAACCGACTTGGTGGGCTTGGTGATAGCATTGCCCAACTATTGGCCACTAAACGACCGGCTCCACAGGAATACGTGGCAGTGAATGATAGCTTTGGTGAGAGCGGGACTCCGGTCCAATTGATGGAAAAATATGGTTTGACTGCAGATAACATCATTGCTGCGGTACATTCGGTGTTGAAGCGAAAATAATTTGTATCCGAAAATAGGTTTGATTTTCTCCTCAATGACGGAAATAGCGTATGGAAGATGCATCAATACTTAAAAAATTTGCAGTCCCCGAAACCCGCGAGGAGGCCTTTACGCTGTTATTGAAAAAATATCAGCAAAAACTTTATTGGCATATACGTCGCTTGGTGATTGACCATGATGATGCCGATGATATTGTCCAGGATGTATTTATTAAAATCTGGAAAAACCTGGATAAATTTCGTGAGGACGCGCAATTATATACCTGGCTTTACAGGATTGCAACCAATGAATGTATCACATTTTTAAACAAGAAAAAGCAACGAAACCAAGTATCATTGGAGGATGAAAACTCTGCGTATTTGGCAGATACCTTAAAGGACAGCAGTCATTTCAACGGCAACAGGGCGCAACAAAAATTGCAGGAAGCTATACTCACACTTCCAGATAAACAACGTCTGGTTTTCAATATGAAATACTTTGAGGACCTTAAGTATGATGAGATGTCAACTATATTGGGTACTTCGGTCGGAGCACTAAAAGCATCCTATCATTTGGCAGTAAAAAAGATTGAACAATATTTTCACGATACTGATTAAACCATTCGGATTGAAATGTATCAAAGGTGTAAGATGAAAGAGAAAGAAGACAAATTTGGACAAAAAAAAGCGTTTCTTTTAGATAATGAAACCCTTTCTGGAAATCCATTTTCTGTTCCCAAAGGATATTTTGAGGGATTGGAGGCGAAGACTCTTTTTCATATTCGTCTTGATAAGCTGGAGAATGTGGGGTTAAAGGTTCCAAATGGATATTTCGAACAGCTCGAAGACGATGTTTTATGCCGTGTTCGGGAAGAGAAGTTGAAACAATTGGTAAGCGGGGATGGATTTGAGGTGCCTCAGGGATATTTTGAGACACTGCAAAATCAAATTCTGGAGGAAATTAGTCCACAAAAGCCAAAGGAAACCATTATCAGGAAGCTGTTCGGATCTGCCGGCATGAAATATGCCGCAGCGGCCTGTGTGCTTTTTGCATCTGTCTTTATGATAAAAGACACCCTCTTGCAACAAGGGAATCCACTTGCGGATATCCCCGAACAAGAATTGATTCAATACCTGCAGTTATTCGGCAACACACAGGATGGCATGATCCTTATAGAACATGCCAATCTGGACCGAAGCCTAAGTGAATTGGATGCTGAGATTAGCAGCAACGATATTGAGTGGTATTTGGACAATACATGGTAATGGAATGAAGTATTTTATTTTTATATTGACTTTTGGCATTTTCTTGTGTGCCAACATCCCCATGGGGATAGCACAAGAGAATAGACAGCAACGTTTTGAGCGGATTGAAGCTGAAAAGGTAGCCTACATTACCAAGGAGCTGCAACTCAACTCCCGTGAAGCCCAACGATTTTTCCCTATTTACAACGAATATCGTAAAGAAATTTCTTCTATTTTACAATCCAGCAGAGGAGATGCACGTGGCCACAACAGGCAGAATCGTATGGATGAACTGGCTGTAGAGACCGAATTGCTTGCTATCAAGAAGAAATACCGCACACAATTTGCCAGTATCATAGGATCAGCGAGATCATCCCGTTTTTTCGAAGCAGAACGTGAATTCAGGGAGAAACTGGTTCTGGAGTTACGCAGACGTGGCGGTGGTGGTGGTGGTGATAGAAAGTTGGATTGATCCGTCATGCTAAGCAACCGGCAACTCTTTTTATTAAATACTGCACAGACTTCCAATACACCCCGATTATTGGAGATTGAAAAAGCTGAAGGCATTTATCTTTATGGGCCAACAGGTGAAAAATACATGGATTTGGTTTCCGGTTTTGCCGTCAGCAATATTGGACACCGACACCCCAAAGTATTGGATGCCATTCGCAAACAAATCGACCAATACTTACATGTTACCGTTTATGGTGAATTTGTCCAGGCACCCCAGGTCGAATTAGCCACATTACTACTCGAAGTTCTTCCTGATTCATTTGGTTCGGTATATTTCACTAATTCAGGTGCAGAAGCTACAGAAGGTGCACTAAAAATCGCAAAAAAATTTACTGGAAGAAGGCAATTGATCGCAGCTCGCAGTGCCTATCATGGCAGTACACATGGAGCAATGAGCCTAATGGATAAAGGGGGGTATAAAGATGCCTATGCTCCTTTACTCCCTGAAGTGGAATTTATAAATTTCAACGATCCGGCTGATCTGGAAAACATCACATCAGAAACTGCAGCCGTCATTCTGGAAACGATTCAGGGTGAAGCGGGTGTTCGAGTTCCGGATATATCCTATATGCAGGCTCTTAGGAAAAGATGCAATGAAATGGGGGCCTTATTGATTTTTGATGAAATCCAAACTGGTTTTGGACGTACCGGAAAATTGTTTGCCTTCGAGCACTTTGAAGTTGTACCGGATATTTTATTATTAGCCAAAGGCCTGGGTGGTGGAATGCCAATCGGTGCTTTTATCTCTTCCAGGGAGATTATGGGGGTGATCAAGGAAAATCCCATGCTGGGACATATTACCACCTTTGGGGGACATCCTGTCAGTTGTGCAGCTGCAGTTGCATCCCTGGGGGTGATTCTCGATGAGCACCTGATCGCAGGGGTAGCCGAAAAGGAAGCCTTGTTCCGTTCCCTATTGCAACACCCCAAGATCAGGGAAATCAGGGGGAAAGGGCTGATGATGGCCCTGCAACTTGATTCCTTCGGGGAAGTTGAGAAAACGAGTTTGTATTGTGCGGAAAACGGTGTTCTCGTGGATTGGTTTTTGCATTGCGATAATGCCCTTCGCCTTGCCCCTCCCCTTACCATCAGTCAGGAAGAAATACAACTTGCCTGCAAGATCATAATGCAGGGTTTATCACAAGCTTGATCGGACTACTTCCCCTTCCCAGTTGATTGAAGGATTTTAAGGTTACTTTTCCGTCGGAAATATCAATCGGTTGGGAATACAGAGGACTATTTGCTGTTGGTTCTGATCCATCCGTAGTATATCGAATTTCTAAGCCCGGAAATTGCACATTTGCATACACTTTCCCATCCCGGTTTTCCACTCCGGGTGTAGGAATTCTATAATTGAACCCACCATACATCAGGTCCAGGCGTGGCAATTCCCATTCTCCCACCCTGTCCAAAAATTTGGACCAATCCCGCCGATAAGACTGTTCAGATGCTTCACCTATAGGCAGATCTTCCCATTCCGTCGCCGGTGCCCAAGCTCTCTCCACTAATCCAAACAGTTTTGGCAATAACATATACTCCATCCGCCCCTCTCCCGAAACAAATTCTGTCCAAAGCGGAGCCTGCAAGCCTATGATATTGCTTCTTCCTTTTTCAGTAAGGCGCACCAATCCATCATAACGACTTTGGTCCTGCACAAGGTAAGTGCGATCATCAACAATACTCTTATAATAATCAAATGGGATAAATCGGAATGACTTGTCCACATCGACCAATCCGCCCCAATTGTGTCCCATCTCATAGAATCCATGGTTATAGGCCAAGTCATAGTAGAAGTTGGTCACATTGGTCAATACCACTTTATATCCCGCATTGGCAAGACGATAAGCCAAATCAACATTATTGCCCACATTATTCCACACATCCACCTGGAAATTATGCGCTCCAAACCGAGGTTCAACCACCATAGTTTTTCGGCCATTGACCACTGCCTTTTTCATTCCTATTTCTTCCCAGCCATATACATACAGGCCTCTATCCTGCATTAGGGCATGAATATTACTGAGGTAGTAATACCAAAGCTCATCCACATTGGGCACCTGTGGGTTTTCTGCCAGAAAACGATCAACCGCCGGGGATTTTTCCCAGACTCCATTGGGGACTTCATCTCCTCCAATATGGATAGTCTCCAAAGGTGCTTCTGCCTCCCTGTACATAGCGATTACTTCATCAATTACCTTTTCCATAAAAGTATAGACCGAAGGTAAGGCTACATTCATGACATTATCAGTCCATACCTGCGCCGAACGGTATTGGGATTGGTCCGCTGGGTCGGACAGTAAATATTGCCTGGCAGCGATAGTATCCCCTTTTGCCAGATAATTGTAGTACCGGGATTCCATTGATTTAACGGCTGCCCTGGCGTGTCCGGGGGTTTCAATTTCCGGAATTACTTTGATGTGCCTTTGGGCTGCATATTGCAATATTTCTATAAATTCTTCCCGGGTATAAAATCCGGAACCGGTGCCTTTTGCAGGATCCGGGCCAGAGCCATAAGAAGGAATCAGTCGGTCCAATCCGGTTTCGGTATGGCCCCGGTTTGCTCCCACTTCTGTCAGTTCCGGGATCCCCGGAATTTCCAGCCTCCAGCCTTCATCTTCTGTCAAATGAAAATGGAATACATTGAGCTTATAGGTCGCCATCAAATCCAGCAGTTTCAAAACTTGTTCTTTAGGCTGGAAATTGCGGGATACATCCAACATAAACGCCCGGTGGCCAAACCGCGGGGCATCAGAGATTTCCACTGCCTGCAGCTTCCGGGCAGCCTTATCCCCGGCCCAAGCCTTAGGACCAATCATACTCTTCAGAGATTGCACTGCATAAAATACACCTGCGGAAGTTGAGGCCTCCAGCAGCACCAGATCCCCGGAAACCACCAAATGATAAGCCTCAGGCTCCATCCCTTCTTTATGGCTGATCTTCACCTGCGGTTGCCCCTCCTTAGAAGACGAAGAAACTGAAGGTTTTTTCCCCAGAACCAAAGACAACTCATTTTGCAAATAGTTTGCCTCGGCCAAGAACTTTGGGTCAGCTATAATAACCAGATCCCCATTCAGGTCAAAATAACCTTCTCTCCAAGTATAGGATGCTGGCGTGGGAAACACGGGTGCCAA
>DATGNG010000131.1:0-5901 GCA_035306865.1 Sphingobacteriaceae bacterium | reverse complement strand
AAAAACTTAAGATATCTACTGCTTGGACTCGCACTTTACCGGACTGATAAGGCGCGGATTTTGGAAGATGATGCCCGCTATTAAGCCCGGGGCAAAATAGGTCGTCGGAGCCTTAGAACTGGACGTTCTGCCTTAAAAAATTCACAAAAAAAGCCATCGACAAAGTTTTGAAAACTTGGTCTGCTGATAAACTGTATGTAGTTTTTTGTGTTCATTTTCTATTATCTGATCGGGCAACATAAGTTGTTCCGAGCGAACAAAGATCGATACTATTTATTGAATTTCAAAGATTCTTTTGCTTTTTTTCCAAAAATTCATGCAAATTTGGCCAATCTTGTGTTAATTTATATTTTTTAAAAACCACTCCTTTCACAGCTTTCACTCTTTCCGAGAAATGAATTCATTTCTCGGAAAGAGTATTTTAGCGAAAACACAAAATCCCCAAATTTGTATGAATTTGGGGAATTAAGAAATTGATATCACACAAGTATCTGTTTTTTTTTTAGCCAGTCCACAGCATTTGGCTCAATTGCCATTCCCGGTTTTCAATGCGGGAAGTCTGCGGGCGTCCGGATTTCGGAGATATTGTGCATAACTGGTGCGAATGTAAAAGACAAGATTATATTCATTACTACCCAAGATAAAAAAATAGGATGGTCTGTATTGTAGCATAAAATCCTGCAGTTTTTCTCCTTTGAGACCTGTGGTGCGGCTGACCAATTCGGAAGTGAACCTGTAATCAATCACTGATTCTCTGTAATCGCGCTCTATGATTTCCTGTAGGCGCCGTGCGTTTTTACCGTCTCTACTGATCAGTTTGTAAAGGGCGTCAATGTTGAGACCGGCACCTGTCGGCCCTACACTCAAAAGCGAACCTCCCGAACCTCTTGAATAGACCGAACTATATTCTCTTTGTCTTTCTTTCAATAGTTCTTCCGGGCTTCTCCTGACGATAATAGGTACTTCCTGAATACGGATCGAGGAACGTTTTAACTGAAAAATATGGGTTTTGTTTGCCGCAACAGTGATTGTGTCCGCAAAATAACCCTCAACAGCCGCAATCAGCACGTCTCCTGGTTTTGCTGCAATGGTAAATTCGCCTCTGGTATTGTTGTATTCTCCGGCGTCATTCTCCGGATTATAGACAAATACCCTCGCCACCCGCTGTTTGGTGTCGTGATCAATCACAATGCCATGAGCAGTTTCCTGGGCCCTGATGCTTCCCCCAAAGAATAGTATAAAACAAAGGCCAACTAACCTAATTCCAAATCTCACGGTTGTAAATCTAAGATTTAGTTGGGAAGCTAAAAAAAAATTAACACCATTTAGCATTTAATCGGGTTTGGAAACGATCAGCAATTGCCCTCTGTGCAACTCCTGGCTTTTCAATCCATTGATAGTCAATAATTCCTGTAAGGTGATCCCATAGCGGTAAGCAATAATGGCAGCAGTCTCACCCTCTGTCACCTCATGGATTTTCATGGTGACCGGAGTTTTATTGACAGTTGGGGGAGCAGTATTTTCTATTGGGAGCTCCTCCGTACTTCTTATGGGCCGACCACTTACTGCTGGCGGGATTGCAACTGTCCTGCCAGCATTCTCCTGGTCGTATTGATACAATTCATATCGCTCTATCAGATCTACCAGCAATTCTGCATAACGGGGATTGGTGGCATAGCCTGCTTCTTTCAATCCGGCCGCCCAAGCCCGGTAATCCCTTTTATCAAGGGTGAATAACTTTTCATAGCGCCTGCGAAGTAAAAATTGGGAATGGTCACGGAAGGATTCTTCGGCATGTTGATAGACCCGGAAACAGTCATTCTCCTCATCATCATCATGAAAAATACGCCCACCTCCCCAATCTCCGGCGCACTTAATTCCAAAATGATTATTGGCCTCCCTGGCCAGCCTACTGCTCCCATTCCCTGATTCGAGAAGTCCCTGGGCCAATTTGATACTTGCCGGAATCCCGTGGCGTTCCATTTCTTCAATGGCGATATTCCTGTACCTTTCTATGTAATTTATTCCTGCAAGGGAGGTGCCGGGCTTCAGGGTGGCAGGGGAAGTGGTGGATGCCCCTGTTTTTGGAGGTTCAGTGGAATTGGGCCTGTTATCCGTCTGTCTGCTATCCGCCTGCCTGCTATCTGCTGGTCTGCTATCCGTCTGCCTGTTATCTGCCTGTCTGACAATTTCATGCCGTGGCAGGCAGGAGGTAAAATAAAAAAGGGTAATTATCAGATAGACGGCCTTATTTTTCATTTTTTTGAAAAATCATTTTTTACGTAAAAGGTACACCCCATCGCGAACCGGCAGCATCAATTTTTCAACACGGGAATCAGCAGCCAGCTTTTCGTTGAGTTCGATAATTTGCCGGGTTTGCCTATCGGGAGACTCATTGCTTAGCACTTTCCCTTTCCAAAGTACATTATCGATCAGAATAACACCACCTGAGGGCATTTTTTCGAGCGATTTTTCAAAATAAAGATGATTGTTTTTTTTATCCGCATCGATAAATACCAGGTCAAAACTTTCCGACAAGGTGGGTAAAATTTCTTCTGCGTTTCCAATATGATAATGGATGCGATCAGCATATTCCGACTCATTGAAATAAGCCAGAACCCTATCCTGAAGCTCTTCATTATTGTCAATGGTGTGAATTTTTCCGTCTTTGGTCAGGCCTTCGGCCAAACATAGGGTAGCATAACCGGTATAGGTCCCAACCTCCAGAATCCTTGAGGGAGCCAGCAATTTACTGATCATGGCCAGGAGCCTGCCTTGGTAATGGCCGGACAGCATGTGTGCCTGGGTCTGCGTCAGATGTGTTTCCCTATTAATCTTTGCCAGCAAAGCCGGTTCCGGGTCACAATTTTTATCGAGATAATCCCCTAATGTGGCGTCTATAAACTCCATTAACAGCAAAAATAACGAAATAGGAATGAATTACAACAACTAATTGTATCTTGTCCTCAATAATAGAGAGCGCATGCTGAGTAAATTCGGAAAGATACTCTTATTAAGTTTAATGATTTGTGGACTGGATGTCCATTTTGCTTTTTCGCAAGTACGATTACAGGGTCAGGTGCTGGATGCCGAAACGGGATTGCCTTTGAATGGAGCGACCGTTACCCTGCTGAATTCTGGCGTGGCGACCGCCAGTGACTTGGAGGGACGCTTTGAATTTTCGGTCGATCAACAAAAAATCCCGGAAAATTCTATTTTGCAGATTCAGATCAGGGCATTGGGGTACCGGCAACAGGAAGCGATTTGGAAAGTTGGTCAGCCGGATCTCCTTGTTTACCTACAAAGAGCCAGCCTAACCCTGGAAGAGGTTGTTGTCAGCCGGACCATCCGTTATTCGAACCGGAATAATCCGGCAGTAGAGCTGATCCGCAAAGTAATTGATCACAGAAGTATCAATAGAAGCAACTCCTTGCCCTATCTGCAATACAGGGGTTATGAAAAAATCATGATGGCCGTAAGTGACCTCCCGGAAGCAGTAGCCAATAACCCCCTGTTCAAAAACTATAAGTTTATCTTTGAGAATGTTGACACCACCCTTTCGCCCGGCAGGAGATTGCTTCCACTATATTTAGAAGAAAAATTGAGCGAGGAATTCAGGCGTGCACAACCAGCTTCCCAAAAAACTATTATACACGACTTTGTCAAGACCGAATTGGACAAACGCTTTGTCAATAATCAAAATATCCAAGCGGTAGTTTCTTATTTGCACAGTGAAATTGATCTGTATTCCAATAATTTGGTCTTGTTCAATCGGCCGTTTATGAGTCCTTTGGCCACTGGAGCTCCCTTATTTTACAAGTATGCGATCCTGGATACAGTCACACAGGCAGATGGTCAATATATTCACATGGGCTTTGTGCCCCGAAATGAGGAAGAACGCCTGTTCTCCGGGACATTACTGATTTCGTTGGATGGTCGCTATGCGATACAGTCCGCAGAGATTAATTTAGGTCATAAAGCCAATATCAACTGGATCAATGATTTGCAGATCCGCTTTGAATACCAAAAGCATGCTTCCGGATATTATTTGCCAGCCAATATTGTTTCCAAAGTGAATTTTGGAATTTATGGTTCCAGGCAAGGCATGTTTAGCCATTGGGTGCAGCGCTTTGACAATTATAACCTGGAAAGTCTGCACTCCTCGGTTTTTGCGGGGCAGCAGGTCGAACTGAGGGATTCTATTGCGAAAAGCCCATCTTCTTACCTGGATATGCAACGTCCCCTTGCTCTTTCGAATGTGGAAGAAAGAATTTATAGAAATATAGACAGCCTGAAGGAAAATCGGAGTTTTCTGAAAACACTGGACTGGTTGCATTTCTTGACAAAGGGGTATAAATATGTCGGTCCGGTGGAGTTGGGTCCTTTAGAGCAGATTTATAGTAATAATGATTTGGAAGGCAGCCGGGTAAGGTTAGGTGGCCGAACAAGTGCCGGATTTTCAGAGCGGTTTTATGGCGAAGGTTATGTGGCGTATGGATTTGGTGACCAGGCGTTCAAGTATTATGGACTGACGGCTTTATCGCTCAATAACAGTCGGATTGCCGAATACCCCGCTCATTATTTGAGCTTTTCCTACCAACAGGACGCCCGGGAACCGGGACAACGAATGGCATTTTTGAATGGAGATGATGTGCTACGCTCGTTTCGCAGATCAAAACAAGACTTGTGGTTGTATCATTCCCTGCTCAAAGCAGAGCACGTTATAGAATTTAATCACCACCTGCGCTTGCAGACTACCTTTTCGGTGCATCGCCAGAAAGCAGCCGGTCAGCTTTATTTTGAAAGGCCGGTTGACGGGTACCGGCAGGAGGCGATCCAATCCTCCGAACTGGCAGTAGATCTGCGTTGGGCACCGAATGAGGAATATTTCCAAACCAATCTTACCCGTAAGCCGATTGCTACTCCTTATCCCATTTTCAACCTGCACTATCAGGCAGGCATCAAAGGGCTTTTTAAGGGCCAATATCAGTATCACGCACTCAGATTGGATGTACAGAAACGCATTTATATGTCTCTGTTAGGGTTTTCGGACTTTTCCTTTGGTGCGGGTTATATAGATGGTGCGGTGCCTTTCCTGTTACTGGATATACCAAAGGCTGACCAGAGTTATCTGGTCACACCGGATGCCTATAGTTTGATGCGGGATCTCGAATTTGTTAGTGACCAATATGTGAAATTTGACCTGCAGCATCGTTTTCAGGGATTTTTTATCAATAAAATCCCGCTACTCAAAAAGACCAAGATCCGGGAAGTCGCCGGGCTGAAAATGTATTATGGCAAATTGCGGAGGGAAAACAACCCTATTTACAATAATGATCTGTTTGCATTTCCGACAAATGAGGAAGGAGAGCAAACGACCTTTGCATTTGGAAACAGGCCATATCTTGAAGCCAGTGCAGGCCTTGAAAATATTTTCAAATTTTTACGTGTAGAATATATTCGGCGATTGTCGTATCTTGACCTACCCGGAGCCCGTAAGGACGGACTTCGTTTTAGCGTAAGGGTTGGTTTTTAGGTCTGCTTGCGAAACCGGGGATTAACCAAAGTATTAAACATTTATTCAATATCTAATTAGGAAAGGATTGTAAAAATGGAATATCAGCATCTTTTGATCCGGGAGGAAGGAAATATCCGGACTATCACCATCAACAGGGAAAGCAAACTAAATGCACTTAATGGAGAAACTATCCGTGAGCTGGGTGCAATAATCGACGATACCGAAAAGAATGAGGGGATACGGGTGGCCATCATTACCGGTGCAGGAGACAAAGCTTTTGTAGCAGGCGCCGATATTTCCGAATTTTCCAATTATAATGCCAGTCAGGGTGAGGAGCTGGCAAGGATCGGTCAGCAGTTGGTGTTTGACCGGATCCACCACTC
>DATGNG010000130.1:0-4712 GCA_035306865.1 Sphingobacteriaceae bacterium | reverse complement strand
ATTCAAAAAATCCGACGCCATGATTTTGTCTTCTTCGATCAATTGGTCCAGGATATTGAGGTTATTGAATAAAAAATGTGGGTTGAGTTGAGCTTTTAACTGATTGATCCTGCTTTCGGAAAGTGCCACATTATACTTGGACAATTTTTGTTGATGCGTTTTATTGCGGTTATAATAATAATAGGCAAGGAAAAAACTACCGTAAATCACCCCGTTCAAAAAATCGGAAAACAGGGTAAGGATAAAAGTCTGGTGATTAAAATTCCTTTCGATATTATCAAAAGCAACAGCAATCAACAATCCGGAAAATTGCATCACCATCATATAAACAAGCAATGAAGTCCCGAATATTTTCAACAATTCCTTTGTGCTGAAAACCTCAGATCGCTGCCACTTTTTAATAAAGAATAACAGTATCAAAAAAAGCAGGCTTGCCGCAATTAACGAACCAATAGCCGATTCAGGAGTAAAAGTAAAGACATTGATCTCCTGCCGGACCGATATACGTGTATAAACGGATTGTATATATGCAAACAGTACAATAAAAAGCAAAAAATTGCGGTTCCACATTCTTTTCAATTCTATTTTTTATGGTCGGGAAAGGATGCTATCGTATTTCCATTTTCGTCAAAAAACTGAAGGGAAGCATTGTTGTCCTTATCAATAAAAAACATCGCTCTGGGCACTCCACTATCGTCAAACAGAAACAACCCATTACTTTTGCTTCTGGTCTGGCCCAAAACCATTCTATCTATATTCCCTATCATCCCCTGCTCTTTGTACTCCACATATTTTTTCTGCATCGCCGCCCGGTCAGTCTTGCCCAGTTCTGTCAATTCACTATGGATAGCTCCGATTTCGCCTTGGGAAAGATGGGCAGGCTGATCAACGAATGCGATACTACTCCTCACAAAACGCTGATCTCCGACTTTATCATCCCGCATCAACAATTGCATAACCTGATCCCCGTCATATTGGTCATAGGTCAGGGACATCCCTGCTGAATGGCCATCTGCGGTTTTCTGCCCGTCATAAATAAATCCACCGCACTCTATTCCCTCCTCATTAAAGAACAGCATACCAGCACGTTGCTTACGATCATCATTGGTGGGTCTGCCATTGATGATGTCGTTACCGTGAGGAAAGCGATCGACATTCGTTATTACCATCTTTACAGTACCATCCCTCTCTACAATATTGATCCGTTCTACGTCAATCTCTGAGAATCTTTGATTGCCTGTGCTTTTGAAAGCGGAAGTGGACAGGAAAATCATCCCGATAGCTGTTACTCCTGCAAACGTTCTTAAAAATACTAATTCTTTGTTCATATCTTTTAATTTTTAATGATTTAATGATTTAATGGGACCAAAATTAAGGGATGCTGCATTCCCATACCATGCAAAACCAATGAATGCAGGAAAATTTCAAATGAATGGGGGTTTTCCCGGTTTTACTATTTCCGGGAAATGAATGCTTTTCTCGGATTTGTGTTTTCGCTGCAACACTACTTCCCCAATTTCATCGAAATTTGGGAAAGTAGTGAAACCGCAAAACCCTCATAGGGATTGTTTCAAAATTTGCAAGGAGACGCCCAAGGAAACAATATTCCCTTGAAAATTTTACTTGACCCGGTTTTTGAGTAGTTTTGTAACTATGACCATTCAAGAAGTAAAAGAAAAGCTCAAAACCTCTTCCGGACCAGTGGCCCGTGCGCTGCACCAGGGTCATGGATTCAAAGTGCTGGTCATGGGGTTCAACAAGGGAATGATCCTGAAGGACCACAAGGCCCACATCAAATCAAAACTGACCGTGTTGGAGGGAGCGGTGATCTATAGGGAAGCTGCACGGGAAGTCAGTTTGGAGCGCTACGGGGAGGTGGATATTCCGGTGGAAGTCACCCATGGGGTGGAGGCACTTGAAGACAGCATTTGCCTTTTGACTCAGGGAGAATAGTTTCAGGCACCTAAATCTATTTCCATCGTTTATGAGACCATAGCCAGATTGCCGGATCCGCCACAATACTTTGTTCCAGGGCACCAGCAAATTTCTGAGTGATCTCACCAGGTGCTGCCGCTGCTCCAGATTCCGATAGGATTGAAAACCGCATATTCCAAACCCCATCAATACCTTTATTCATGTCTAAATAACAAACCACGGCATCCAAAGCCCGGGCTATTTTTTCAGCACCATTGAACATGGTTGTGGGTTGATTTAGAAAATGTACCGGATGTCCCTGATCTCTGCCCGGGAATTGATCCGCAATAAAGAAGCTAAATTGAGGGGTGCCCTTTTGCTTAAGGAGGCATCGTAGAATCTGTGTATTTGGAATCAGACGTAAACCAAATCTACCGCGAACATCTAACATCATCCGGTCAACCAGACGATTGGAAAGTGGTTTGTATGCAGCGTTGACAGGACAGGGAAGGAAATGTGGCAATGCATTCAGGTATTCCCAATTTCCAAAGTGGCCCAACAAACACACAATTTGCCTTTTGTCATCAACATAGGGCAATAACACCTCAATATTGGTAAAATTGACTCGCTTTAAGCAAATTTGGCGCTGCCAGGAAAACAAATAAATAGAATCTATGAGTAGTGCGCCGAAAAACCTGTAAAATTCACTGGTGAGGGACTTTATTTCACCATAATTTTTTTCGGGAAATGCGCGGCTGAGGTTTTGGACAATAACACCTTGCCTATACTTGAAAACTCGGCTGATTTTAAAAAAAAGCAACTTTCCCAAGGTAGCATGGATAAAGTTATAGGGAAGCAATCCCAGAAAATAAAATGGCAAACGGATCAGCTTCACAAAGTATCCAAGATTTCAGGTCAATTGGTTTATCGTGGGTAAAGCTAAATATTAATCTTGAAAACGACAAATATTAAAGAACCTGGGCAAGACGCATGACCTGATGGTCAACCAGTTTCTGCAAAGGACCGGATGCCAACATCTTCATCATCATATTAAGATCCGCTTCGATAATGAGCGATGCACGAGTACTGTTTTCATCTATTGCCTCAATCTTCCAGCGCAGATTTACGTCAAAAGGAGCCTTTTCCAATGGCACAAACAACACTTCCTCACCCTGCACCCGGTTTTCAACTTTCAAAGCGAGTTTGGCCATATTCTGAATGGTGAATCGCGCTTCATCACGGGTTGAGGACCAATTATAAATATTCTCTGGCATCAACTGCTCATGGTTATTGCAATCGGCCAGAAAATCATAAACTTCTCCGGCTTGCTTTTGTACTGTGATACTGTTTTGGATAATGGTCATATTATCTGATGTTTTTCACCCCAAACGGCTGGATCCACACCCCAATCCTGCAACAAGTCAATATCTTCCTTATGGATATAATTGTACTTCGCAGCGACTTCAATAAGCGTTTTAAAATCGCAGAGGCTGATCGCTTCACATTTGGCTTCGGCAAAATTTCGCCCGGCCTCTTCAAAGCCATAGGTAAAAATGGATACCAGTCCCACCACATTACATCCAGCTTCCCTCAAAGCCTCAACAGCCTTTAAGCTACTCATACCTGTGGAGATCAGGTCTTCCACCACCACCACACGCTGTCCACTGACTACCTCACCCTCTATCTGATTCTGACGCCCATGGTCTTTGCTGCTGCTCCGCACATAAGTAAAGGGCAGTCCAAGCTCCTGAGCAACCAATACACCTTGCGGAATCCCAGCCGTAGCTACCCCAGAAATCATCTCTACCGACCCAAACTCATTCTGCACCACCTCCGAAAGTTTTTGTCGGATATAGGTACGAATAGCGGGGTGGGAAAGTGAAATCCGGTTATCACAATATATAGGCGATTTCCAACCCGAAGCCCAGGTAAAAGGGTTTTGGGGTTGTAATTTAATTGCTTTAATTTGCAATAAGGATTCAGCAATTTTTTCAGCAACCTCACGATTATTATTCATGCCGCAAATCTATAAAATTTATATGAACCAATCTGCGCTACTTATAGCAGATTTTGAGCCAAAAAATATTGAAAATTATCAATTGATTGATTATGAGCTCCTTGACCTAAATAAACTTTTTAAGCAGTGCAAATCTGAAGGTAAACAACCGCCATTTCTGCTGATTCATCCGGAAAGCAAGTCAGTTTTCAGAAAGTTAACCGATGGATTTAGGCTTATTAAGGCAGCCGGAGGGATCGTAAAAAATGGAAAAGGGGAATATTTATTTATTTTCAGATTGGGGAAATGGGATCTGCCTAAGGGAAAAGTGGATGAGAGGGAAAAGGTGGCTGAGGCCGCAGTCCGTGAAGTGGAAGAGGAATGTGGGATCAAAATCCATTACCGTGGCATGCATCTAACCAATACCTTTCATCTGTATCAATTAAAGGGCGAGTTGGTCATGAAAAAGACCAAATGGTATGAAATGGGGATCAACGGATCGCCTAAACTGACCCCCCAGAAAGAAGAAGATATAACCAAAGCAGTCTGGCTGGACTCTGAAGATTTTGACAAAGTTCGAAAAAACACCTATCCGCTAATCATGGATTTATTGGAATGGATGGATAGAAAGCCCTATATTTGCAACAATCAGATTAACATATGAAGTATAACCAACGGGGTGTTTCAGCCGGAAAAGAGGATGTACACAACGCCATCAAGGACATAGATAAAGGACTTTATCCCAAAGCATTCTGCAAAATAATTCCCGATATCCTGGGGGGCGATAAGAAATGGTGCAATA
>DATGNG010000129.1:0-11607 GCA_035306865.1 Sphingobacteriaceae bacterium | reverse complement strand
CAACAGCTGGTGGTGATGCCAATAACTTTATGCTTATTGGACTAATCGCCGTTATTGCATTGGCGATTGCAATCATTGTGGTATTGAGCCGGGTGATCCGCACACTTGAAAAGGTGGTTGAAAAAAATCAGCATCTGATTGCAGAGGCTGAGGAAGCAGGAACCGAAGAAAATAAAGCTGATCAAGCCCTTAAGAAGTTTTTGAAAAACAAGAAGTTGGTAGGGCTGCTTGTATTGATTTTGGTTGGTATTCTTTCTACAGCTGGTTGGAATAGTATGTGGAATGTGGGTGTACATGAGGGCTATATGCCGGTACAACCCATTAAATTCTCCCACCAACTACACGCTGGAGTCAACCAGATTGACTGTCAATATTGCCATGGCGGTGCTTACAAATCAAAGAATGCCTCCATTCCATCCGCCAATATCTGTATGAATTGCCATACTGGTATAACCGGAAGTGAACAATATGGTGGGGAAATCTCTCCTGAAATTGCAAAGATTTACAGAGCACTGGATTACGATCCAAATACTGGTCAATATGGTAACAACCCTAAACCCATTGAATGGGTTCGTATCCACAACCTGCCAGATTTTGCATATTTCAACCACTCGCAACACGTTGTAGTAGCTGGAGTAGATTGTGCAACTTGTCATGGCCCGGTTGAAACTATGGAGGAATTGTACCAATATGCTCCATTAACCATGAAGTGGTGTGTGGATTGCCACCAAACAACTGAAGTAAATGCAGATAATGCCTATTACGATCAGTTGATTGAAGCCCACGAGAAGTTGAAAAAGGGAGAGAAAATGACAGCTGCCATGATCGGTGGACTGGAATGTGGTAAATGTCACTATTAATCTGACATTATTATATTGAATATATTAGTTTAGGAAATACGCAATCTTTATATATAGCTTAAATGGATAGCAACAAGAAATATTGGAAAGGTTTGGAAGAGTTGCAGCAGACCCCTGCTTTCGTAGCGAAAAATAATGGGGAGTTTGCTGAACCGATTCCTGTTGAAAACGTATTGGAAAGTGATGGTCTGAAAGCCCACACTCCGCGCAGGGATTTTCTGAAAACACTTGGATTTGGTTTGGGTGCAGTGACACTGGCTGCTTGTGAGCGGACTCCGGTGCACAAATCTATTCCTTATCTGATCAAACCAGAAGAAATCACCCCAGGAATCCCCAATTTTTACGCCTCCACATTCAATGGGCAAAGCGTTTTGGTTCGTACCCGCGAGGGGCGACCAATTTTGCTTGAACCGAACCCATCGGCTATGGGTGTCAATCAGGGAACAGATGCGGCTACTCAGGCAGCTGTGTTGGACCTGTATGACACTTCCAAGCTGAAGGGCCCTCAACTCAATGGAGAGGATACCTCATGGGAGAAGTTGGATGCCGCGGTTACCGCTGCCCTTGACAAGGCTGCAGGTGCCGGAAAGCAAATCACGCTGGTTGCATCTACGATCAACAGCCCATCAGCACTAAGTGCGATTGCAGGGTTTACTGAAAAGTACCCTACTGCGAAACTGGTTGAGGTGGACGCTGTCTCCTATTCGGGTATTATCAAAGCGAATTCCAATACTTTTGGAAAATCCGTATTGCCTCGTTACCGTTTCGATAATGCAGATGTAGTAGTTTCAGTATCAAGTGATTTCTTAGGTACATGGGTAGCTGGAGAAGAACATACTCAGCAATACATGTCCAACCGGAACTACAAATCGCTGAAAAAGGGCAAAATGTCCCGTCATATTCAATTTGAAGCTGGCCTGAGTATGACCGGAACCAATGCCGATGTTCGTGTTGCCATTAAACCTTCGGAGGAAGGACCGTTATTGATTGGCTTATATAATGAAATTACGGGTAGTTCTTTGCCTGGTGCAATCAGCACTAACGGAAAGGCACAAACAGCACTAAAACTGGTCGCTCAGGAATTGAGAAACGCACAGGGTAAGGCCCTGGTCGTTGCCGGATCCAACGATGTTGCTATACAGACACTGGTCAATGGTATCAATGTGGCTTTGCAAAGTTATGGCAACACCATAGACCTGGATAACCCATCTTACCAATATAAAGGGGATGACGAGGCATTTGCCCAATTCCTTTCTGATGCTAATCAGGGACAAGTTGGCGTAGCCTTCTTCCTGAACAGTAATCCTATTTATTTTTATCACAACCCGGATGCCGTGAGGTCTGCCCTGGAGAAAATCGACTTCAAACTTTCTTTCTCTGACAGAGCTGATGAAACAGCCTCCGAATTGGATGCGATTGCACCTAACCCCAACTTCCTCGAATCTTGGGGGGACGCACAACCGTTCGAAGGCTACTACACTATTGTGCAGCCTACGATCAATCCAATTTACAATACACGTCAGACGGAGCAAAGTTTGCTAAAGTGGGCTGGGGAGGAAACCGATTATTACACTTATGTGAAAAATAATTGGGAACAACAGTTGTTGGCAGGTACTTCCAGGTCTTGGGTAGATGTGCTGCAAAACGGATTTGTTTACAAAGGAGAGAATTCCACAGTATCTTATACTTTTGATCTGTCTGCCCTGGCGGGGGTTGCCTCTCAAATTGCTTCAGCCAGTAAAGCCATTGCCGGAGAAGTTGAGGTACAGCTTTATCAAAGTACTTCACTCAGAGATGGTTCTCAAGGAAATAACGCATACCTTCACGAATTGCCGGATCCGGTATCAAAGGTAACCTGGGACAACTATGCCGCTATTAATCCCAAATTTGCTGAGTCATTGGGCTTGGGTGAAAACTCGCTGGTAGAAGTTTCTGCTGCAAATGGACAAAAATTGGTTTTACCTGTTCTATTGCAACCTGGACAAGCCATGGGGACAGTTTCAATTGCTGTTGGTTATGGTCGTACGAAAGTAGGTAAAGCTGGAAACGGTGTAGGTAAAAATGCATTTCCGTTTGCCGCATTGGCGAATGGCACTGTTCAATTCAACACTGGCGCAAGCTTGAAAAAGGCAGCTGGGAAGTACGAATTGGCACAAACCCAAACGCACCATACAATTGAAGGAAGAAATATTATCCGCGAAACTACTTTCGCAAAATATCAGGAAGATCCTTCCCACAATTCAGGCCGCTTCATTGACGAGCACAAGACTTATGATTTGTGGAATAAATATGAGCAGCCTGGTCACCGCTGGGTGATGGCAATTGATCTCAATGCCTGTACCGGTTGTGGTTCTTGTATTGTAGCATGTAATATAGAGAACAACGTTCCTGTGGTGGGTCGTGATGAAGTGAGACGTCGCAGGGAAATGCATTGGTTGCGAATTGACCGTTATTATTCTGTCCACCAGGATGATACTGAGCAGGACTACGAAACCGGTGTAAATAAAGAGAAACAAATGAAGGGCCTGAGTGGTTCGGATTATGAAAATGTCACTGTGGTGCACCAGCCAATGATGTGTCAGCACTGTGATCACGCACCGTGTGAGACTGTATGTCCTGTATTGGCTACCGTCCATTCTTCAGAAGGCCTGAACCATATGGCCTATAACCGCTGCTTTGGAACACGCTATTGTGCAAATAACTGTCCTTACAAAGTACGTCGCTTCAACTGGTTCAATTACTGGAATGATTCCCGTTTTGACAATTACCTGAACAATGAGTTTACCCAATTGGTGCTCAATCCGGATGTGACTTCCCGTTCACGTGGGGTTATGGAAAAATGTTCAATGTGTATCCAGCGTATTCAGGGAGCAAAACTGCAGGCTAAGATGGAGAATCGTCCGATGAAGGATGGGGATGTCCAACTCGCTTGTGCTTCTGCCTGTACCGCAAATGCGATCATCTTCGGTGATGCCAACGATCCAAACTCTGAGGTTTCCAAAGCATTGCGAAATGAGCGCGTCTATTATGTATTGGAGGAAATCAACGTACAGCCGGGTACCGGTTATATGACGAAGGTTAGGAATGTTTAATTAGATCTCAATTCAATCGAAATCATAAAATATGTCATCTCATAACGAATCAATTTTAAGAGAACCATTAATTACCGGCAAGGACATTACCTATGCCAAGGTAACGAATGATATATTGGTGCCCGTCGAGAACAAAGCCAATAAAGCATGGTGGATCGGATTTACTATGGCAGCACTCGGGGCATTGCTTTGGGTGTTCAGTGTTGGTTATACCTTCTGGACCGGTATCGGAGCCTGGGGATTGAACAAGACCGTAGGTTGGGCTTGGGACATCACTGACTTTGTGTGGTGGGTGGGTATCGGTCATGCCGGAACCCTGATCTCCGCGGTATTGTTGCTGTTCCGTCAAAACTGGCGAAACTCCATCAACCGGGCTGCGGAAGCGATGACCATCTTTGCGGTGATCTGTGCGGCTACCTATGTAGTGGCACACATGGGACGTCCCTGGTTGGCTTATTGGATTTTCCCTTTGCCAAATCAGTATGGCTCTTTATGGGTTAACTTCAACTCGCCACTGGTATGGGATGCTTTTGCGATCTCTACTTATTTTACGGTGTCTCTGGTATTCTGGTATTGTGGATTGCTTCCGGATATTGCTACGGTACGTGACCGTGCTTCAGGCCTGCGCAAGCGTGTCTATTCTATATTGTCTTTTGGTTGGAATGGATCGGTGAAGACCTGGCAGCGTTTTGAAATCGTTTCCCTGATTTTGGCAGGTATCTCCACTCCGTTGGTACTTTCGGTACACACCATTGTATCTATGGACTTTGCTACTTCAGTGATTCCCGGATGGCACACTACGATTTTCCCTCCGTACTTTGTTGCAGGGGCGATTTTCTCCGGATTTGCGATGGTACAGACGCTATTGCTGGTCATGCGAAAAGTGCTCAACTTCGAGAATTATATTACGATGTTCCACATCGAATCCATGAATAAGATCATATTGGTCACTGGTTCGATTGTAGGTATTGCGTACCTGACTGAGTTGTTTATCGCTTGGTACTCCGGATCTGAATATGAATTATATGCCTTTACAAACCGTATTGGCGGACCATATGCCTGGGCCTACTGGGCAATGATGACCTGTAACGTGATTTCACCACAATTGTTCTGGTTCAAGAAAATCCGTACCAGTATTGCAATTTCATGGGTGCTGTCTATTGTGGTAAACATCGGAATGTGGTTTGAGCGTTTTGTAATTATTGTGACTTCACTGCACAGGGACTACCTGCCATCCAGTTGGGCTATGTTCTATCCAACATGGGTTGACGTGGGTATTTTTGTTGGGTCAATCGGGTTGTTCTTTACGCTGTTTCTCCTCTTCTTGCGCTTCCTGCCTGGAATCGCCATTGCGGAGGTGAAACTATTGTTGAAGAGCTCCAGCTTGCAACATAAAACCAAATTGGTACAGGAAGGAGAATTCCCTGCTGAGCAGGTAGCACATTTCCGTGATGCATTGAGCAGCAAGTACGACTCGGTAACTGAAGAAGATATTAAGGAATTAGAAATCAAATAGCAATGAGCAATACAAAGTATATAATTGGAAGTTTTGCTGATCCTGATGAAATGATGGACGGGATCGATAAATTGCAGAAGAATAATGTTTCGATTTATGATTGTTTTACGCCGATGCCCATTCACGGAATTGAGGCTAAACTGGGCGTGAAACCTTCCAGGCTACCTATAGCTGCCTTTATCTTTGGTGCACTTGGTACCACATTGGGAGTTGGCCTGCTTTATTACACGATGGTTTATGACTGGCCGATGAATGTGGGAGGAAAGCCTTCTTTGGCTATGCCAGATTTTATTCCAGTGACATTTGAGGTGACAATTCTCATGTGTGCACTGGGTATGGTAGCCACCTTCTTTTACAGGAATCACTTGTTCCCGGGTCGTGCACCAAGGGTAATGGACCTACGAGCAACCGATGATCGTTTTGTCATTGCGATCGATGCCCATACCAATAAAGATCACGAAAAAATTGAAAACCTGTTGAAAGAAGCAGGCGCGGTTGAAGTTAAATACAATGAAAGAAAATATATCAGCTATGAATAAGGGACGTTTTCTTGGAACGGTATGTATAGCTGCTGCACTCGCAATCGGTGTGGCATCTTGTGGAAAGAAACAGACCCGGAGTACAGGTTTAGAGTTTTCACGTAATATGTATGATCCGATCGGATACAATCCGGATCAGCCCAATCCCAATTTTGCGAATGGACAAACTGCACAGACTCCTCCTGAAGGAACGATTCCTGTAGGATTTACCCGTTTCGAATATGAAAACACATTGGAAGAGTATCAGCGTGCTGGTGATGAGGTAATCAATCCTTTGGAAATCACGGAGGCGACTCTCGCTCAAGGTCAAGCACTTTATTTGGCTTATTGTGCCGTATGTCATGGAAATGAAGGAAAGGGCGATGGACCGATTACCCAGGACCGTACGCTGGAAACCAAAACAGGTTCCCGTACACTGGAAAATTTTCCTCCTCCTCCAAACTTTCAGCAGTCTGGTGGCATCAACTCTTCCAGAGGGGGGCTTATGAGCGAATTGACCGATGGGAAAATTTATCACACAATTACGTATGGTGTGGGCCTGATGGGTTCCCATGCCTCACAGCTTTCTCCTGAGGAGCGCTGGGCGGTTGTCGCTTATGTCAACGAATTACAAAAGAAATAGTAATAAAGATACTGAATTTGATTATACATGGGAACTCACAGTCATCAACACGATTTGAATTTTAATGAGCGTTATACCTTTGGAGGTAAAACCCGTCTTTTGAGTCTGGTAGCCCTGGCTCTTGGAGTGATTACCATTGCCTATGGTTTATTGTCCAAGGACCATATTACAGTGGAGCGTACCTTTGCCAACCTGCTGCTGATGGGGTATTATTTTACCTGTGTTTGTGCCGCCGGCGCATTCTTTGTAGCATTGCAGTATGTAACCCAATCGGGCTGGTCTGCCGGGATGATGCGGATCCCACATGCTATTTCAAGCATATTGCCTATTGCATCGGTCCTTTTGTTTGCGATTGTTGCTATGGGTCTATTCTCCCACAATTTATATCACCATTGGTACGGTGAAGGCCTGATGGATCCGGAAAGCCCCAATTATGATGCTTTGGTTGCCGGAAAAAAGGCATTTCTCAATGCTCCTGGGTTTTTGGCCCGCCAGATTATTTTCATGGGAACTTATAGTATCTTCGCATGGTTACTGGCCAGAAACGCCTATAAAGAAGACTTGGACGGTGGCTTGAATATGTACAAGAAAAACTTCAAGCTTTCCGCCATATTTTTGGTGATCTTTGGATTCACTACCCCAATTTGGTCCTTTGATACCATTATGTCTCTGGAGGCACATTGGTTCTCTACCATGTTCGGTTGGTACAACTTTGCTGCCCTTTGGGTCAGTGGACTTTGTGTGATCACTGTGATCCTGATTGTATTGAAGAAAGCCGGACATATGGGATGGGTCAATGAGAACCACCTGCATGATCTTGGAAATCTGATTTTTGGATTTTCTATCTTTTGGACTTATACCTGGTTTTCACAATTGATTTTGATTTGGTATGCCAATATCCCTGAAGAAACTGTTTACTTCTATAAAAGATGGGAACCAGAATACAAACCTTGGTTTTGGTTGAATTTATTGATTAATTTTGTAGCACCACTGCTCTTGTTGGTGGACAGAGAAGCCAAACGCAGAATGAATATGATGTTGTTTGTCTGTGTACTGTTGATTTTGGGGCACTGGTTAGATTATTATGTGATGGTAATGCCTGGTACTGTTGAATTGGATCGCGGATTTGGCCTGATTGAAATTGGTACCGCATTGGGGTTTGCCGGATTGTTTTCTTTCTTGGTATTCAATAAGCTGAGCAAACATTCACTGGCTCCTGCAAAACATCCGTTCCTTGAAGAAAGTGTCCATCACCAGATTTGATAAGATTTCTTTGAGTATTTCCAAATTAGCCTGTTATAGAATAGAAAAATGAATTATATTAAGCACACAAATTTGAAGAAGGTCCGGGGTTGGATGAGCGCATTGATGTTATTCTTTGTTTCAACGGTTCCTGCCGTTGTCCAAACCGCTGAGAATTCCGGAATTCCGGCCCAGGCCTACAAAAACTTTTTCTTTGGGGTATTGCTGATTTTGCTGGCAGCAGTAATTGTTGGAATCCTTGGTAAGGTGATCAATATTTATCAATTGACCAACAAAATGAGCGGGAAATACAATCCCCTTGCGGCCAATAATTTTCAGGCAGTTCTATTATTGATTGCCCTGCCAATTTTTCTTTATGGCGTTTATTGGTCATATGTCAACCATGGTGGTATGGCATGGAGGGACGCAGTGACCGAACATGGAAAACGGATTGACACCATGTTTATTATTACTACCATAATCTGTACTATTGTTTTGGTATTGATGCATATTCTTCTCTTTACATTCTCTTATAAGTACAGAATGAGATTGAAGAGAAAGGCATTTTTCTATCCACATAATAATGCGATTGAAAAGGTTTGGACCATTATTCCTGCCATAGTTCTTACAATTCTTGTATTATTTGGTTTCTTTACCTGGAGGAGCATTACCAACGTGCCGGAAGAATTGCAGAAAAGTGCTATTCAAATTGAGGTCATGGGTGAGCAGTTTGCATGGACGGTTCGCTATCCGGGTAGGGATGGTGAATTTGGGCCGAGAAATTACCGATTGACCACTCCGCTCAATCCATATGGTATCGATTTCAATGATCCATCGAGTTTCGACGATTTGCTCGGCGGTGAAATTGTGATCCCGGTTAACAAAGCGGTGCGTTTTCACATTATTTCAAAAGATATTCTGCATTCATTCTATATTCCTGATTTTAGGGTTCAGATCAATGCAGTACCGGGCATGACCACCTATTTTCAATTTACACCAACTGTGACTACCCAGGAAATGAGGGATAGAATGGACGATCAGGAGTATAATTTTGTCATGTTGTGTAATAAAATCTGTGGTTCAAGTCACTTTAATATGCAAAAAAGGGTGCGTGTAGTCACGGAAGAAGAGTATCAGGAATGGCTGAACCAGCAAACTTATTTCTTCAATGAAGATGTACAAAAAGAATTTGCAGCCCGTAATCAACAGGAAGTTGAAGAGGAAGTTTCAACTTCAAACCTGACCGCATACAATAATTTGTAAACCGCAGAAAAGAATTAAGCTATTATGTCAACAACAGTAATATCTCATAGTGCAGGACATCACGATTCGCACGAGCATCATCAAGAAAGCTTTCTGACAAAATACATTTTCAGTCAGGATCACAAGATGATCGCCAAACAATTTTTGATTACCGGTATTATTATGGCTGTTTTCGCCATGATTCTATCTATACTGTTCCGTCTTCAGTTGGCCTGGCCGGAGAAAGAATTCCCTATTCTGGAACTTTTCCTGGGTAAATGGGCTGAAGGTGGACGTATAAGTCCCGATTTCTTCCTGGCTTTAGTGACTATCCATGGTACAATCATGGTGTTTTTCGTCCTTACAGCTGGATTGAGCGGTACCTTTAGTAACCTGTTGATTCCTTATCAATTGGGCGCCAGAGACATGGCTTCGCCGTTTATGAATATGCTGTCATACTGGTTTTTCTTTACCGCCTGTGTTATTATGCTGGCTTCCTTCTTTGTTGAGAGTGGGCCTGCCAGTGCCGGGTGGACTATATATCCACCGTTATCTGCGGTACCAACCGCTATCAGTGGTTCGGCAACGGGCATGTCACTTTGGCTGTTTAGTATGGTATTGTTTATTATTTCCCAGATTTTGGGCGGTGTAAATTATATCAGTACGGTTTTGAACCTGCGTACAAAAGGTATGGATATGTGGAAAATGCCTTTGACTGTTTGGGCATTTTTCCTTACTGCTATTGTGGGTCTTCTTTCTTTCCCGGTTTTGGTTTCGGCAGTAGTGCTTCTGATCTTTGACCGTAGTGCCGGTACAAGTTTCTACTTGTCTGACTTGGTCGTACAGGGACAAATCCTGCCAAATGAAGGTGGTAGTCCAATATTGTTTCAGCATTTATTCTGGTTTCTGGGACATCCAGAGGTATATATTGTGATTATGCCTGCGCTGGGTATTACTTCGGAAGTAATTGCAACCAACTCCCGGAAACCAATTTTTGGTTACCATGCGATGGTGTATTCCCTGGTTGGTATTACGGTCCTGTCCTTTATCGTATGGGGACACCATATGTTTGTTACTGGAATGAATCCATTCCTGGGCGGGGTGTTTATGATTACTACGCTGATCATTGCGGTACCTTCCGCAGTGAAGGCCTTTAACTACCTGGCTACTTTGTGGCGGGGAAATATACGCTTTACACCAGCGATGATGTTTGCTATCGGTCTGGTGTCCTTCTTCATATCCGGGGGATTGACCGGATTGTATGTTGGTAACGCAGCTTTGGACATTAACCTCCATGACACTTATTTTGTGGTCGCACACTTCCACTTAGTGATGGGGTCGGCAGCAATTTTTGGAATGTTGAGCGGGGTTTATCATTGGTTCCCTAAACTGTTTGGGCGAATGATGAACGAAAAGCTTGGTTATCTTCATTTCTGGCTTACCTTTATCGCGGCCTATCTCGTGTTCTTCCCAATGCACTTTATGGGAATTGACGGTGTGCCAAGAAGGTACTATGCCTTTACTGAATTTCCATTTATGGAAAAATGGGTTTCGGTGAATGAGCTGATCACCTGGGCAGCGATTCTGGCTGGTATTGCGCAATTGGCATTTCTTTGGAACTTCTTTTATTCCATTCGCAAAGGCAGGAAAGCCGAGCAGAATCCATGGAAATCCAATACACTGGAATGGACTACACCAGTTGAACATATTCACGGAAACTGGCCCGGAGAGATTCCAACGGTTTATCGCTGGCCTTATGATTATAGCAAGCCAGGACACCATGAAGATTTCATTCCGCAAACAGTTCCTTTCTCCGAGACCATGAGTTCCAATCTTCCTTACGATTTTGAGGGGGATGAAGAAGCAGAAAGAATTCAAAATGAGTGGAATTTGGCCAATAACAGAAAAGAAAGTTCTGTAGAAACTAACTGAGGGTAGAAGCTATGTATCCTCCTGCTGAGAAAAGATTTTTATTTGTCAATTTCTTGACGATCATCTCTCTTTTTTTGGTGATCACTGCGGGAGGTGTGGTACGTAGTACAGGTGCAGGAATGGGTTGTCCGGATTGGCCAACTTGCTTTGGCAAAATCATCCCGCCCACCCATATCAGTGAGCTGCCCGAGGACTATCAACAGCATTACGTGGAGGGCAGGCAAGCCAAAAACGATAGGTTTTCCAAAACGCTTGATAAGTTGGGCTTTTCGGAATTGGCTGGCCAGATCAGGCACGATCCTTCGATTTCTGATCCTCAGGAGTTCAATGCAGTAAAAACCTGGACAGAATATATCAATCGGTTATTTGGGGTGATTGCCGGGTTCTTTTTACTGCTGTCCGCATTTTTCTCCTTTACTTTTCTGAAAGGAAAAAAGTCGGTTTTTGTGCTGAGTGTGTTGAATGTGTTTTTGGTAGGGTTCCAGGGCTGGTTAGGCTCCATTGTGGTTTCGACCAATTTGATGCCCTGGCTGATAACCGTACATATGATGCTGGCACTGGT
>DATGNG010000128.1:0-4618 GCA_035306865.1 Sphingobacteriaceae bacterium | reverse complement strand
ACCCAGCAGGAAGAACAATTCAAGCAAGAAATCAGCAGGCGCCAGCAAGAATTGAGACGATTGGCTACCGCGATAGACCAGGCGATCCAGAGAGAATTGGAAGAGGAGCGAAAGCGGGAAGAAGAAGCCCGGCTGGCCGCTGCGAGGCTTGAAGCTGCCCGAACCGGAAGGACTGTGGAGGAAGTGGAAGCGGCCAATCCGGTTGCCCGGAAAACCGATGCCGAACTCCTGGCAGCCACCCCGGAAGCTGCCCGCTTATCCGCCGATTTTGCAGAAAATAGGGGTAAGTTACCCTGGCCTGTAAGGAATGGAGTTGTTACCCTGGGTTTTGGCAAGCATACGATGGGTAGGAATGCGATACAGGATAACACCGGGATTCGAATCCAGACTCATCAGGATATGCCGGTGACGGCTGTGTTTGATGGGGAAGTGTCGGTAGTAATCCCCATGCAGGGCCTGGGATATGTGGTCCTGGTCAAACATGGACGATTTTATACCTTGTATGGGAACCTGCGGTCTTTGACCGTTAAGAAAGGCGACAAGGTACAAGTGGGCCAGCGTTTGGGTACTGCGATTACCGATTCGGAGGGACTTACTGAAGTGCATTTCGAATTGATCGATGCTACCAATCGCCAGAATCCTGAACAATGGCTTGCGAAATAATAAAATTTAATCATTACATTTGTAAACTAAGAAATTGAATATGTTTAGTTCGACATTATTGTTTTTGGGAGCGCAAGAGATCATATTGATTGTTCTTGCCTTATTATTGCTTTTTGGGGGGCGAAAAATTCCGGAGTTGATGCGGGGCATGGGAAGAGGAATCCGTGAATTTAAAGAAGGTCAGAAAGAAATTCCGACGAAAGAAGAAGCTGAGGACAACTCCAAGCAATAGTCTTTATTCACTATAGGGATGACCAAATCCGTGAGGATGATCCCGGTAAACTTAAGCTTGTGAAAAATAGTTTTGTCCTGGCTGTTTTTTTGGCATGTACCGTTGTTTTTTCCTATGCCGGGCATAGAAACACTGCTGGTAATGATGCAGAAACAGATTCCATCAAGAGACAGCTTTATATGTATGAAAAGCTGGATCTGATCACAGAGACGGCCATTCCCCTGCTGAATGAAATAGGCTTGTCCACTGAATTACCCAAATTGACGGCACCTACGGTCGAAGGAAAACTCAAACAATTACTGACCGCTGTTCCACTTGATTACAATGCTCAGGTACAGAGTTATATCGACCGTTACAGTACGGATCGGTATCGCAGTTATTTGTCCAGAATGATGGGGTTGAGCACTTACTATTTCCCCATTTATGAGCAAGTATTCAAAGAAACCGGATTGCCGGCAGAGATCAAATACCTTTCTATAATCGAGTCTGCCCTGGATCCCCATGCAGTTTCCCGGGTGGGGGCTACCGGATTATGGCAATTTATGTATGCCACAGCTAAGATGTACGAATTGCGTATGGACAGGCATATGGATGAACGAAAAGATCCTGTGTTGGCCAGTTATGCTGCTTCCCGGTACCTGTTGGAAGGATATGAGAGGTTTGGAGATTGGCTGCTGGCAATAGCTGCTTATAATTGTGGGCCCGGAAATGTACAGAAAGCAATACAGCGTTCAGGCAAGGAAAATCCTGATTTTTGGACAATCAGTCCATTTCTGCCAAGGGAAACACGTAATTATGTGCCGGCATTTATTGCCATGACCTATATGTTGGAATATCATGAAGAACATGGAATCTTTCCGGAAGGGGAGGTGCCCCAGGTTGGCGAAACCCAGCTGATCAGTGTCCAAAACCCGGTTCCATTTTCAACTCTTGCTGCCGCCATTGGTACCGATGAATCTTTATTGAAATTTCTGAACCCGGCCTACAAACAGGACTTTGTCAATGGTTCTGTTGAAACACCCAAACGATTGATTCTGCCGCAGGTTTCCCCGGCTAATTACGGGGAGCTCTATGCGGTGTTGAATGAAACCGACCATTCCATTAGCAATGAAGCATTACTTGCAGCGAGTCAGCCTGCAACGGTCACTTACACCGTGAAGCGGGGGGATACCCTATCGGGAATTGCCAAGAAGCATAAAGGAGCAACGGTAAATGGTATCAAGACCGCCAACGGGTTGAAAAGCAATCAGATCAAGCCGGGAATGAAGTTGCAGATTTTTTAAACCAAATTTTTAGGCCAAAATTTTTTAAGCCAGCCAGGCGGCATCTTCTGTTACTGACTCATCATCGCCTATCAGGGACACAGTCACATGCTCTCGCAAGGTGGTGGAAAGTTTGAGCCCGTAAAAGTCGCTGAATACCGGAAAACGGTGGTGGCTGCGGTCAATCAATACGGCAGTACGCATTTTTTTGAGCGGAATATCAAAAAACACTCCCATTCCATAAGCCAAAGTCCGCCCACTGCTCAAAACATCATCTACAAGGATAATAGTTTTGTTCTTGACAGTTTCAACCGGAATGTCAGTAGTCGCTTCCAATGAGCTCTTGCCCTTATTGATAGTGACTTTCATCAGTATAATTTCCTTTTCGCCCTTTGAGATTTTTTCCAGGATACTTTTGAGACGTCCGGCAATTACATAGCCATGTGACGCGATGCCGACCAGAACAATTGTATTTTCTCCAAAATTGTCTTCCAGAATCTGGTAAGCAATCCGGATAATTTTATTGTTGATCTGCTCCTGATCGAGGATTAAAACTTTTTTGTTGGATTCACTCATATCTGCCACACGATGCCAATCAGGTAAATAATTGACGGATTAGAATACTCGGGTAGTCACTGTGGTTGGAGGAGGATCAAGTTTTGGCAATACATTTTCAGCAGTCAGGACACGTCCTCCATCAAAGTAATAGCGTTTCCAGTATGCTTCGTTCAGGTTGCTGATCATGACTCCTCTACTTGAAGAAGCGTGTGCAAACTTATTATCACCAATATAAACACCCACATGTGTGATGTTTTTGCTTCTGATCTTGAAGAAAACCAGATCGCCTGATTTCAACTCTTCTTTTTTGATCGGTGTAACTTGAGTATAAATGTTTCTACTGTTATATCCAATGGTAGTATTGAATACTTTGTCGTAAACTTCGTAGGCAAACTTGGAGCAGTCGATCCCTTTCTTGCTTTTTCCTCCAAGCCGGTAAGGAGTCCCAATCCACTCATACACAAACTGGTAGAGCTTTGTATTGGTGGTCGCTTCAACAGCTACATCCATGATCTGCGAAAAATACTCCCTTGCCAGATTATCCGGATCATTGGTTTCATCCGGATTGCTCGATGTTTGTCCAACTGCTACTTGTCCGATAAGGGCAAAAAGCAAAGTGAACACCCAAAATTTCTTTTTCATCAAAACAGTTTTATTTTTAAGAATCGGCCAATTGGCTTCTCTGGAAAACTCTATCACTTGATTATCCGACCGCAAAGCTAATAAATTTTGTTTTAAAACGACAAGGTTAAAGGTGAAAAACTTTTTTGTTTGGAATTTGTGAAAATTTATGTTCCTTTGTTCCCAATGAAATTTACAACTACGATTACGACCATTATTATTACATCCACCGGGAAAGGAACCGGAGGGGAATGGATAATGTCGTGATCTGAGCAGGTCATAAAATATTAAGACAGCGCCTTCCCCGAAACGGGAGGGCGCTTTTTTTTTCACCATTAATTTTAAGTACACGAAATGAAAGTAATGAAGTTTGGCGGCACATCTGTCGGTTCTGCAGAAAGCATCGGCTTGCTGCTCAATATGGTCCATGAATCCTATTCCCTGGGGGATCGGCCATTAGTGGTTCTTTCGGCAATGGGCGGCGTGACCAATCTGCTCTGTCAATTGGCTGAGGAGGCCAGGCTCGGGAGAGATGTGACTCAGGGTGTTGCTGCTTTGGAGGAAAGACATTTTGCAGTCATTCGGACATTAGTTCCGGTGAAACACCAAAACCAGATCATAACCCAAATCCGGCTGATGGTCCAGGAGCTGGAACGGGTATTGTCCGGCATCAGCAATCTGGGGGAGTTGAGCGCCCAAAGCAGGGATCAGGTACTGGGGTTCGGGGAGCGATTCTCAACCTGTATGGTCAGCAGGATTGCTGCTCTCCATCTCCCCCGACCGCAATTTGTGGATGCCCGGGAAGTTATTCTAACCAATAGCCAGTTTGGGCAGGCCCAGGTACAGGTGGAAATAACCACCCGGCAGATTCGTTCTTTGTTGGATGAGTATGCGGACGCGACCTTGTTCGTCACCGGTTTCATCGCTGCTGATACGAAAAGGCGCACTACTACTTTGGGTCGGGGAGGAAGTGATTATACCGCTGCCCTTTTTGGAGCAGCGTTGGGGGCGGAGGCGATAGAAATCTGGACGGATGTGGACGGAATGTTGACCGCAGATCCCCGAATGGTAAAAAAAGCACTTCCGCTGACGGATCTCTCCTATGCCGAAGCGATGGAATTGTCTTACTTTGGTGCAAAAGTGATTTATCCTCCCACCATGGTTCCCGCTTTTCAGCAAAAAATCCCCATTGTGATCCGAAACACCTTCAATCCCGGTTTCCCAGGCACCACTATCCGGCACGATGTTTCACCCTGGGATTTCCCGATCAAAGGCATTTCTT
>DATGNG010000127.1:0-2675 GCA_035306865.1 Sphingobacteriaceae bacterium | reverse complement strand
TTGGGTTGGCCAATCTGGCTGGATTTAAGGTCACCACCATTCCGTCATTGAAAACGGCAGCGGCTCCCGAACCGAATGTGTTAAGTGATTGGAAGTTGCTGATTTCCTGGTTTCCAGTCCTGCCCCAGCTCAGCCTAAACTTAAGTGAACTCATAAACTCTTGCCCCTTAAGGAACTCTTCTTCCGTCAACTTCCAACCACCGGCAACAGAGGGGAAAAATCCAAATTTATTGTTTTGTCCAAATCTGCTGGAACCATCCGCCCTAAAAGTAGAGGTTAGCAGAAATTTATCTCTATAGGCGTAATTAATCCGCCCCAAAAAAGATATGAGCCTGTTCTTGAATTTGTCACTTCCCATCAAGTAAGTCTCTCTATCTCCCAAGCCAATATTATCGGTTTTAGTAATGTCATTTGAGAAATTAAAGGAGGATTGATTTGATCTTACGGTAGTAAATTCCTGATCCATTACTCCTCCGAGAATATTAACGGAATGCTCTTCAAATTTTTTATCATAGGTAGCTGTAAATTCAGCCAGATAGTTCGTCTGGAAGCCATTGATTATGGTAGCCTGTCCACCTAAGGCAGCCCCCCGCTGTGTTTGTTGATCCACATAAACATCCCTGCGTTGGAAACGGGCATCCCCTCCTAGATTTACCTTAAGCATAAGGTCATCATTGACGGCATATTCCCCGAACAGGGTTCCAAACATCTGGTAGGCATTTGAAAAATTCGTAATACCTGAGGCCAAAGCTACGGGATTTTCGACCGTGAGAAAATCGGATCTTGTAAAATTGCCTGCTCCATCATGAATCGGCAAAGTCGGATCATAATTTATTGAATTATAGAGAAGTCCACCATTTTCATTGATCGCATATCCGGTTGGTGCCGTTTGATCCTTGGTATAAGCCATGTTTAGGTTTGCCCCAAAAGTCAATTTATCTGTCGCTTTAGTATTTAAATTCAGCTTAGTACTATATCGCTGAAATCTTGATCCCCGGATAACCCCTTCCTGATCTTGATAGTTTATTGATGTGAAGTATCTGGTTCTTTCATTACCTCCCGAAAACCCAATGGTATGATTTTGTATTATGGCATTGTCTCTAAAAATAAGGTCCTGCCAATCCGTGCCCAATCCATCATTGGCAATTTCTCCAATTCTCTCAGATTCGTTTCCCCCTCCGGCATCAATAATACCATTGACTACCTGTTGGTACTCAGGCGCTGACAAAACCCTGAGCCGGTTAGCCGAGTTCTGTACTCCGAAATAGCTATCATAGGTGATGGTACTTTTTCCGCTTTCCCCCTGTTTTGTGGTAATTAACACCACTCCATTAGCCCCCCTTGCGCCATAAATGGCCGTAGCTGATGCATCCTTCAAGACTTCAATCGAAAGGATATCTGAAGGGTTTAGGGTATTGAGGGGGCTTCTGGGGGCTCTGGTTCCAGGCACTCCCTGACCTGTTCCTACAATTGTCTGTTCATTGGCTATTGGCAATCCATCAATGACAAACAACGGGCTTGTTCCGGCATTAATGGAACTTGCTCCTCTTATGCTGATGGACAGCCCGGCCCCGGGATCACCAGAATTGGCAATTACCCTTGCCCCGGCTACCCTGCCCTGAATTAATTGTTCTACAGTGCTGTTGGCTCCCTGATTAAAATCTTTAGCAGAAATTGAAGATACAGCACCGGTTAAATCGGACTTTCTTACAGCTCCGTAACCTACCACCACTACTTCTTCAAGTTGGCTCATGTTCGGTGATAGGGTAACATTAAGAACATCTTGGTTCCCAATGGTGAGTTCCTGACTTTGGTATCCTATAAAACTGATTATCAAAATTGCATTTTCCCCCACTGTAAGAGAAAAACTGCCATTTAGGTCAGTGACAGTGCCATTTGTGGTTCCCCTTTCCAGTACATTTACACCTGGCATGCCCAAATTATCATCTGAGGAAATCACTGTACCCCGTACCTGTTTGCTAATGGTTTGTGCATGAATATGAAAGTGCATGAGACAAACCAGAAATATAGCTGGAAGCACTATTTTTGATAGGTAGTGTAAATTCCAGATAAACCCTTCCGGTTTGACCCGAATTCTAAATTTTGTTTTTTTCATAATAGGTTATTTTTAGGTGTTGTATCCTTACAAAGATTCATTTCCCGAGAGAAAATTGATGTAAAAAATGTTGATTTTACTACAACAATTGTATGTTAAATACCAGATCGATAGCATTTACCCCATACATTCCCAAGGGAACGGTCGTAGGAAAATATTTACGTTTCATTTGTGGTTCTTTAAAAATCCTACGTCAATGAAAAGGAATTGAATCTATTGATTTTTTTGCCCCATTGATTCGGCTACAAACTCAGAAGGCGTCATGTTGAATTGCAGCTGAAAGCATTTGGAGAAATAGGAGGGTGATGAAAAACCGGATAGGTAACATACCTCGGAAATATTGTGTTTCCCCTCATTCAGCAATTTGGCGGCTGCTTTTAGCCGGATTAATTTGATGAATTCATTGGGCCCTAGCCCTGTAACGGTTTTGAGCTTTTTATGCAGGCTCGATCGACTTAACCCTATATACTGGCCCAACTCCGTAACGGATAAAGAATTGCTAGTAATATTTTCCTCCACATAAGAGATAATATTCTTTACAAACAATTCATCTTTTCCA
>DATGNG010000126.1:0-3528 GCA_035306865.1 Sphingobacteriaceae bacterium | reverse complement strand
ATTTATAAAATTCACACCTTTTTGAGCCATTGGAATTTCTTTAATAATTTGTCCTGACGTATTAAAGTAGTTAACTCTCCCAGTTCGGATATCTGATACGGCAACAGCATCCAATGATAAATCCGCAAAAAAATCCCCTGGAAATACCAATTCTCCTGGTCCCTTGCCTTCCTGACCAAGATTGTATTTGAATCTGCCGGAATTGTCAAATACATTGATTTTACGTCTTTGAACATCAAATATGTAGTAGTCATCGTGATACTGTCTGATTTTTCCTACCATTCCTATCAGATTATTTTCAGTAACTTCCAAGGGGATGATGGTATCGACGATTGGCAGTATATCTAAATGATCGAGCAGGTCATTTTCAATTTCAACTTTTATGACTGAATCTGAATGGTCTTTGGTATATGTTTCCTTATTTTGTTCAGTACATGCGAGGATATTATAAAGTATCCATAATATGGTGAATTTTGCAAAATAGCTCATATTGAAATATTATAGTAGATGAGCACTACCTTACCCCAGCAGTACTCATCTCGGGATCTGATGTAGATCATATAGGTAATTAATCCGATCAGAGTAAAGGCAGTGTAAAGCAACACTTTGGAAGCGCTGATCCAGGCAATTGATTCCACTTGTAAAGGATGAATGGCAAAGATTAGTGCGACCAGACCCGCCAGCCATTCTGCTTTCTTACTTTCGTTCCCTGCAATTTGTCTGCCTATCAGGCGGACCAAATAAAATACCAAAATGGAATTGATCATGTGGATTATCAGCGAACCCATATGATAGGCAGTCGGATCAAAACCGAAAAAATGGTAAAAACCCAGATAATAAAGTTGATTTAAGGGGTAGTATTGCCCTCTGTCAAAGTGTGTGAAATAAAACCACCAATTTTCCAGGGAAGGATTGAGGAGAATATGATGTTCCAGCAGCATCCACTGATCATCCCACTGTCGCTGGAAGTCATTGAACAGGGTGGGATAAAATGCTATCCCGATCAGTACAACCAGAACCACCGGAAAGAGCCGTGGAATTTTGTTCCGGAAAAGTTTAAATTTTCCAAGGCTGACAGTTACTCTTGTGTGATTTCCGATCATAACCATTAATTTGCCCCACGTCTTTACGATGGTTGTATTTGACGAACAATATATAAAGAATCCCCCCCACCCCCTCCAAAAATTTAACACTATTTCTACAAAAAAACTATCTAAAAGGCTTGTGAAGCATAAAATTTAATTGGTTTACGTTAACGAAGATCTTGTTATGCTTTTGGTGAAATAATGGTTTATGCCTCATGTTTAACTCATCGATGTTTTCGAGAGTGGTAAAATGGATGGATTGTATATTCCTTATGTGGTCGGAAACTGTGCTCCGGAGACTACACAGTTTACCTGCTTTGAATTGGTAAGCCCCAGCTGTGTAGAAAGTAAAAATGTCAGAGCGAGAGTTCCAACGTCCCCAGGTGATCACCCTACGGGGCGCTTGGTAAACTCCGACGGCTCCAGGTACTCCAATACACTGGGTCAGCCCCAAATTTCACGGAAAACTTACCTTCCCCAGCGTAATATTCGGATAAGAGGAGGCGTCTAATGGATACTTGTCCGGTTGACCAAACAAGCATTCATTGGCCATGACCGCAAAAATAATGGCTTCTTTGGCGTCGGGGTCGATCCCAAGCCTGGATGCCGGTTCGATGGCATGGCCAGGAAATTCCCTTTTGAGATTTTGCATCAATAGGGGATTGTGCATACCACCCCCGCTGACAAATATGGGCATCGATCCGTTCAGATATTCCTTTATGGATGAAGCAATGGACTGCGTGGTGAACGCGTGTAAAGTAGCCATGATGTCGTGCCCAGGGAGATGGCCAGTGCCAGATTCGATCAATTTGTGATCGAGGTATTCCAGATTAAATAGTTCTGGTCCCGTTGTCCGAGGTAGAGGTAAAGAGAAAAACGGATCATCCATCAGGGTATCCAGGATTTTTTGGTTCACTTCTCCTGATCGACCGACCTGCGCATCTTTGTCGTAGGGTCTCCCGTAATGTCGTTGAATAAAGGCATCGAGTAGGGTGTTTCCAGGACCCGTATCGCTGCACACCGGTGATCTGCCAGAACCCAGACGTGGAAGCCAGGTGAAATTGGCAATGCCACCGATATTGAGCAACAACCGATCTTCCTTCCGCGAAGAGCACAACAACAGGTCGCCATACAACGCAAGCGGGGCACCCTCTCCTCCAGCAGCGATGTGTTTTTGGCGAAAATCACTCACTGTAATGATGCCAGTCCGCGTAGCCATAAAGTCACCGTCCCCCAATTGCAAAGTAACGGACCTGGCCGGAATATCGGTAAAAGCCCGGTTGTGGGGGTTGTGGTAGACGGTCTGCCCATGGCTGGCGATGAGATCGATTTCATCGGGTGTCCATTTCCATTTTTCCAATGCTTTCAGGACCTGGTTGGCGTGCACGTCTGCGATGAAAGTGTTTAAAAATGTCAGTTGGAAGGCTTGTGCTTCTGCACGAGCGAATACGCTGCGAACTTTTTCCTGATATTCTTCGGTATGCGGGATGGTTCCAAATTCGAGCAACTCGAGTTTGGTGCCAAACCCGCGCCCCGTTACTCTACATAAGGCTACATCCAAACCATCCATCGAGGTGCCCGACATCAGACCGAGGATGTGTTTGGATTCTTTGGAAGCTATCGCGGCCAATCGTTGGAAGTTAGAGGGCATATGGCAGTAGGTTTTATCTCATTTCAGATGATGGTAAAGTTAGTGAAATTTGTCGGCAGGGGTACCTGGGAGTACCACAGCCCCAGCTGTGACCCTGGGAATACCACAGCCCCAGCTGTGTACTTCCGGGGGTGTCAGAGCTTGTGCCCACCATCCTTGAGGGATGTTCGGTAAACTCCAACCACCAGTTGCGTATTAAAGATTCTGTTATTCCCCAATTACCAAATTCTCAAACCTCTGAATTTATATGCAATATGATCCTTTGGAAGGTTGGCTTTTGCTGGATTGTTTAGGATATATCGAATAGTATTATTAAAGTGATCTTTATTCCTGATATATCGATCCCAATAATCTGCCATCCAAAATTGATGAGAATCGATTTCTATTCCAAGGTTGAACTTTGCATTGTGTTTGATGGCCCATCTTCCGGTGTAGGATTTCCAGGATTGTATGATCTTGCCTAACTTGATCTTGGTTTTGATCAGGGTGTGGACATGATTTGGCATGATTGACCAGGCAATAAGATCGTATTTGCCCGGATCATGATGCAATAAGGTGGCCTGGGTTTCCATTGCCATTTCTCTATGGGCTAATGCACAGCTCCCCAATCCCTGATCTGCCCAGTACTCATATCTTTTTCTTTTTTCAACCTTCTTTTTTTGCTCCACCATGTGTTCAAGCTCCAATCCGATTTCTGTCAGAACGTTTTGGGGTAAACTGTTAGCCTGCCGAAAGGTTATGAATTGTAACAGACCGATTTTATCGCGATGTGGTAATTTACCTTTGTACCAT
>DATGNG010000125.1:0-4114 GCA_035306865.1 Sphingobacteriaceae bacterium | reverse complement strand
CCATCGTCCAGGCTGTCCTCTACCTCATCTACCAGATTAAAATAGAACAATGCTGCCCATATCCCAACGATTAGTGGCAGGATAAGCGCCAGATACTTTAGCGTATGGTTCAACAATTTCATTCTCCAGTTACTTCATCATTGATTTCCAACCTGTAACCCAAGCCGTAAACAGCCTTAACTTCAAGATTACAAAACGCCTCTTTCATCTTCTTTCTCAGATTCTTGACCTGCGAATATAAAAACTCAAAATCATCCGCTTCATCCATATAGTCTCCCCATACGTGCTCTGCAAGCGCAGTACGCTGCACCAGTCGGTTTTTATTGACCGAAAGGTATTCCAAAATATCAAACTCTTTGCGGTTGAGGTTCAAATCTTTACTATTGACCTTACAAATACGGTTTTCCAAATCTATTTCCAGGTTTCCAATATTGATTTTTGTAGTTGCTTTTTCAGAACGGCGGCGGATCACTGATTTGACCCGTGCATGTAATTCGGCAAGATGAAAGGGCTTTGTCAGGTAATCATCCGCTCCCAATTCCAAACCCAATACTTTATCGTCAATTGCATCTTTGGCAGAGATAATGATCACCCGATCCGATTTTTCCATTGCACGCAATTCCCTGAGCAAATCCAGCCCACTACCTCCCGGAAGCATGACATCCAGCAGGATACAATCATATTCAAAGGAAATAATCTTTTCCAGCCCCTGGTCATAGTTGTCAGCAGTTTCCACCCGGTATTGTTGCTTCTCCAGAGATTCCACAAGTATTCCCCGCAAGTCGGGTTCATCCTCTACGACCAATATCTTCATGTTATTCTAAACTAAACTTTTTTCAATTTTCCCCATAAGATACCAAAGATGCAAAACAAAACCGAAAAGATTCTGGAATTTAATTTACGGTTTTTTGCTTATCTTTGTTAAATACCGTAACCTGCAATTGGGTTGCGGTCCAAATATATAGAAGTCCGGATGACAGGGAAACAACAACGGTTTGCTGAGCTGTTAAAAAAGCATAAATTGAGGGTTACTAAACCGAGAATTGCGGTCCTGGATGTTATTTCAGATAAGGAAGTGGCGGTTTCACAGCCTGACCTTGAAAAATTGTTGGGCAGGGAGATAGACAGGGTCACCCTTTACCGATGTCTGGCGACATTTGAAGAAAAGGGAATTTTGCACAAGGTGTTTGACCTTCACGGTACTGCAGCCTATGCCATGTGTAATGCCTCCTGCTCTGCAGAACAACATGCCGACCAGCACGTACATTTTATTTGCTCCAGGTGCAATCAGGTCTATTGTCTGGACGACATCAAATTACCGCAACTTCATATTCCTCAAAATTACCGATTAGAACAGGTAGGAGTCAATGCCATAGGCATCTGTGGAGCCTGCAACCAATAAATTAATATTTTATATGACTACAAAAAAAGACAATGCTTTCAGAAATATTCTGATCCAACTCATTATTGATATATTCGAGAAATCGCCCAACCAATCCCTCAATTACAAACAGATTGCGGGAAAACTCAACATTACGGACAATGAAAGTAAAAATGCAATTCAATCAATTCTGGATGAGGAGTCCAGGGGGTCGGGTCTGTTTAAGGAAGTAAGTCGGGGAAAATATATACTCAAAGAAATTAAAGCCCTTGCAATTGGGACGGTGGACATGACCGCAGACGGCTCCGCCTTTGTGGTGTTGGAGGATGAGTTTGAGGATGATATCTATATTGCCCCCCGAAAATTGCGCAATGCCCTTCATGGAGATATTGTGAAGGTGCACACTTATGAGAAAAAGCGAGGTAAACGCAAGGAAGGTGAAGTGGTGGAAATCATTCAGCGAACCAAAACCGAATTTACCGGAATTATAAATATCTCTCCTCGATTTGCATTTTTTATTGCAGATAACCGCAAAATGCTAAACGATATATTCGTGCCGTTGGATGAGTTGAATGGAGCTAAGGATGGGGAAAAAGTGGTGGTTTCCATTACGGACTGGCCGGAAGACAGCAAAAATCCTGTCGGCAAAGTCAAATACGTACTGGGCCGTCAGGGAGAGAGCAATACAGAAATGAATGCCATCCTGGCGGATTTCGGCTTCCCGCTCGCTTTTCCAGAAGAGGTAAACGCAGCCTCGGAAGCAATTCCTGCCTCCATTTCCCCGGATGAAATAGCAAAACGCAGGGATTTCCGGCAGGTGCTTACACTGACCATAGATCCGGAAGACGCAAAAGACTTTGATGATGCTTTGTCTCTCCAGGTTTTGGACAATGGAAATTACGAAGTTGGAGTTCATATCGCTGATGTGACTCATTTTGTCAGACCCGATGGGGAGTTGGATGCTGAAGCCTACGAAAGAGGAACTTCTGTTTATTTGGTGGATCGCGTGATCCCCATGCTGCCGGAACGGATTTCAAATAATTTATGTTCGTTACGACCCAGAGAAGACCGATTGAGCTTTTCAGCGGTGTTTGAAATGGATGCCAATGCTCGAATCATCAAAGAATGGTTTGGAAAAACTGTGATTCACTCGAACCAACGACTGAGCTATGAAGAGGCTCAGGAGATTCTGGAGGGGAAAGAAAGTGAATATTCCACCGCCCTGCTAACCCTCAACAGTCTGGCTTATATTTTGAGAGATCGGAAATTCAAAAGTGGTGCCATCAATTTTGATTCTACCGAAGTAAAGTTTCGTCTGGATGAAAGTGGAAAACCGCTTGGAGTTTATATCAAGGAACGAAAAGATGCCCACAAATTGATAGAGGATTTTATGTTGCTTGCCAATCGGCGTGTGGCCGAATTCATTGGAAAAAAGGGAAAGGGAAAACTACAAAAAACCTTTGTATATAGGTCACACGATGCACCAAACCCCGAGAATATGGCAACTTTTGCGCAGTTTGCTGCTCGTTTTGGCCACAAACTCAATCTGCGAACCGAGAAAGAAACCGCCCGTTCGCTGAATGGCCTGATGGAAAAAATTGAAGGCAGCAAGGAGCAAAATGTATTGACCACCCTGGCAATCCGGTCCATGGCCAAAGCGATTTATACAACCAAGAAAACAAGTCATTATGGGCTGGCCTTTGATTATTACACCCACTTTACTTCGCCCATCCGACGGTATCCCGATATGATGGTGCACAGGTTGCTCGAATTTTACCTCAATGGTGGAGATAATGTGGTGGCAGATGCCTATGAAAAAATGTGCGAACATTCCTCACAAATGGAAAAAAAGGCTGCTGATGCGGAGCGGGCTTCGGTCAAATACAAACAGGCTGAGTTTCTGCAGAACCAGATCGGCACCGAATACACGGGAATTATTTCCGGAGTCACCGAATGGGGAATCTATGTGGAGATCGAAGAGAATAAGTGTGAGGGAATGGTTCGTTTGCGCGATCTGACCGACGATTTCTATGCGTTGGACGAAAAGAATTACGCGGTGATCGGAAGACGAAAAAAGAAAATCTATCAATTGGGGGATGAAGTGCAGATTGAAGTTAAAAAAGTGGATTTATCCCGCCGACAAATTGACTTTACTATGATTTCCTAAACCAATCATCCATTTTCTCAGGCAGGAAACAGAACATGATTCGCAAATGACAGTTAAATTTTGAATATAATTCAGAATTTAACTACCTTTGCGGAACGATGCACAACAACACATACAATCTGGATCAAATTGATCTACAAATCCTTCGATTGATGCAGGAAAATGCCCGCATCAATAATGCCGACATCGCAAGAGAATTGGGGATGGCCCCTTCCGGCATTCTCGAACGGGTAAAGAAACTGGAACAGAAAAATGTGATTCTGAGATATAATGCCCAGATCAATCCGGCTGCTGTTGGCCAGAAGTTATTGGCATTTATCTTTATCAAGGCCAATGATGGATTAGGCTCTCCGGAAACCGCGAAAGCACTTGCCGCTATCCCCGAAGTTCAGGAAGTACATGACATTGCCGGAGATGATGGCTATTTGGTAAAAGTCAGGACGCAGGACTCTTCTACCCTGGTGGATCTCATTCGAAACTCTTTCAGCCAGATTCCAACAATTATCTCTACCCGGACCACAATAGTGCTGGACACCATGAAGGAGGAACATCAGGTAATAATTAAT
>DATGNG010000124.1:0-5351 GCA_035306865.1 Sphingobacteriaceae bacterium | reverse complement strand
GCTCTTAATGTGAATGCGACTGTAGCATTTTCAGGTAAACACTCGTTTATATTAAAAATTCAATGATCGAATATTAAAAAAATGACTGTTATGAATACAAACCGCACCGCTATTACACTCCTCCTGCTCTTGCTAATTACCGTGAGCTTCTCCTCCTGTAAAAAAACGGAAGTAACAGAATTAAAAGAACCGCCGACAGCACATATTGGTAAATGGCAACTCGTTGCCGCACATTATTATATGGAGACAGGGGAATCTGTAAGTCCTGATTATTCTCATGCCAATATTATTTATGATTTTCGGAAAAACAATATTCTGATCGTCTCCGGAGAAATTGAAGGTATCGAAGATTATAGAGGGCATGAAATCGGGGAGTATTTCTATACAGCTTTTCCAATTCCGACATTTAATTTGGCAGAATTAAAAATAGGCACTGATACCTTAACATATTATTATCGTTTTGATAATTCCATAGGTACGAGACTTTTACCTCGTATTGGTACACATATGCTATTAAGCCATTATCTAAGTAAAAAGGCCTCCCTTGATTTAGTAAAAATAGAAGAATCAAACGAAGATCATCAATAGTAAACCAGTTTAACACTAAAACCTAAAATTATGACTAATTCATCTAAACCATCACAAGAGGGTAATGTGATCCACCAGAAAATCCAGCAAACAAAAGCATCTGGCACAAAGTTTATCCGGGTGTCCTCTATTTTTAAACTTGTATCGGAAGAAAAGAATAGGTCGGAGTATTTTTTGAACCCAAACGAAGTGAGTTTTATAGAATACGATCCATTGGTGACCGCTGAGCAATTGGGAGAAGCGATATTACTGACCATACCACTCCGAACAGGACAATTCGAATTGGAATTAAGGCATGTGCCCGATTCATTCTATGACTATACCGTCACCACAAGTGATGGAAAGCAGACGCCCGCTAATAAAGAAATCAGACATTACCGAGGCATCATCAAAGATGACCCAAATAGCTTGGTAGCCATTAGTTTCTTTCAAAGCGAGGTAATGGGCCTGATTGCAAATAAAGATGGCAATTTCAATCTATCCTTTGATAAGCAATTGGGTGTGCATCTACTTTTCAATGATCGGAACCTGAAACAGAAAATGGACTTTCAATGTGGGACAAAATCAGAGGGGTTGATACATTATGACCCCAATGTCTTATTCCGGTCTTCCAGATCCAGTCTCGATATTATTGGTGGTTGTATTCGCTTATATTTCGAGACGGAATATGATATTTATCAATACATGGGGAGTAAGACTAATGTCGAAAGTCTTGTAACCGGAATATTCAATCAGGTAGCAATCTTATATACAAATGAAAACATAGGGGTATTACTTTCGGATATATATGTTTGGGAGATCCCCGATCCCTATACAGCAACTACAGCCGCTGGACTTTTAGAAGATTTCATTGAAGAGCGAACTTCTTTTGTTGGTGATCTGGGTCAATTACTGACATTTAGAAATTTAGGTGCGAATAGTGGTATGGCCAAGAAGGTCGGAGGGCTTTGCAACTCGGAGGTAAAAAATAAGTTATCTGTTGCGCGGATTATTAACAATTATGAGCCTTTTCCGGCACCGAGTTGGTCTGTTTTTATAGTAGCACATGAATTTGGACATTCCTTGGGATCCGAACATACCCATGACTGTGTTTGGAATGGAAACAATACTGCCATTGATGGCTGTAAAACACCTGTTGGCTGTTCAAATCCCGGTCTTCCACCACCAAATGGGGGTACTATTATGAGTTATTGCATTGATGTAACTGGCATTGGGATTTACCTCGGTTTTGGCCCCCAACCCGGCAATGTGATCCGGAATTTTGTAGCGAACGCTGCGTGCATTAAGCCTGTTATCGCCGGCCCAGATCATATCTGTGTTTCAGGGGTCTATTCCATTGCCGACCTACCATCCGGAGCCACAGTGACGGACTGGAGTGCAGATCCAAGTGCATTGGTCAGTATCTCCGGTAGCGGGACATCTGTGACTGTGAGCAAGATCGGGCCATACAAACCAGATCCCCAACCGGTGACGTTGTATGCAACTCTCTCATCAACCCCATGTGGCAATGTCGTTGCGGAGAGACAGGTCAGTATCGGCACCATCAACCCCAATATCACCGACATCAATATCAGCGGAGGGCCGGGACATGAAGGCTATTTTTGCGAGCATGCCCTCGGCTTTAACAGCTACGAATTGGTATTGAATCCATCCGGGCCCACGGCCGGACCCTTTGTCCTGGAGCTCCTGTCCTATCCCGGGGGAGCTGTACTGTATAGCCAGGAAGTAAACCTTGCTACAGGATCGCTGCCCTTTACGGCCGGGGTGGGAACCTATACGCTGCGGGCCAGGGGTCTGCATCCCTGTGGGCCGGATGATTGGAAAAGTGTGCTGGTGCAGTTTGTGGATTGCAATGAACCCGAAAGCCCTATGTAACAACTCATAGAGGATGATCTCGTCATAAAGGCTAATCTCGGGTTAAGTCACTTTTCCCGAGAGCTTGAACAGCAGGTTTGTGTTTTTTACTTACTGTCCGAATCGAGTTCTGTCAGGGTGGGGGCAGCAAGTTATATATACAAAAAGCAGATTTGTGATCATTAATTGATTTGTTATGAAAAATAGAGTGGTTTTAAGAGAAAAAGTCTTGTTATGGACAATGCTGATTATGATTGTATCTCTACTTGGTGCTTGCCAGAAAGAGAAAATAAATAATGACGACCTGAAATGTCCCGTGACCGCAGTAGAGGGTCCAGACGATAAGATCATCGGCAAATGGAAGTTGGTAAAAACCCGAACATCCGGATTTACTCAACCATCAAGAATTGAAGACTATTCATGTGGCAATATCATCTACCATTTCAAACAGGACGGTTCATTGGTCGTGAGTGGGGTGCAGGAGGGTGTACTTAGTCGTTTTGAAAACGGTGAATATTCCTTCGTATTCAGTGCTACCCCCATTTCGGAAGGTATGGAAGAGAAATTCAAGTTTACCTTAGAAATCGGACTTGGTGACATACCCTGTTACATCAATGACAATAATATGGCAATAAATTACCTGCCGCGTGATGGAAACGGCTATTATTTTGTTCGAGTTGAATAGATATTTCTCTGATTATCTGATAATTGTATATATTTGTTGTATTTAGTTTATTAATATTTAAGGTGTGGTGTTATGAAGAAGATGTTTTTGAGTGTTATAGTTGGGCTGATGGTGATCGCTGGTTGCGAAAAGCAAGAAGAGGTGAAATTAGGGCCGGAGATGATTTATGAAGTTAACGGCATGAAACTCGGCTGTCCGGTAGAGTCCATAAACGGCCCGGAAAAGAGTGTGATCGGAAAATGGAAGTTGGTGAAGACTACGACATATTATCAAAGTTCAGGCACCATCAATACCGACTTAGAACATATAGATCTTTCTTGCATTAATATCATTCATCATTTTCAATCTAATGGCACATTGGAAATAAGTAATGATGCGATAGACTACGGTGATCCTGTTCACTTTTTTTATTCCCCATTTGAGTTTAAGTTGACTCGCCTCAATAATCAGATGGCAGAGAGGTATACACTGAAAATGGGGGAGTTTAGCTATGGGTGTGACATTCGGAATCATGGTCGGATTTTGATTCAAAAACACCCCGATAGCCCCAGCACTCAATATTTTGTAAGAATCAAATGATACTATAAACTTAAACCCTAAATTATGACTGATCCTACTAAACCATCATCCGGAGAAAATTTGATTTATCATAAAATTCAGTAGGCAAAAGCCAAAGGCATAGCTTTTGTGCGTATAGCCCCCATCTTTAAATCCGCACCAGAAGATAGGAATATATCGGATCATTTTCTGGATTCAAAAGAGGTAAGTTTTATAGATTACGATCCAAATATAGCTCTTGATCAACTGGGGGAAGCGATACTGCTGACTATACCACTCCAAACAGGACAACTCGATCTGGAAATACAGCAGGTGGCCAGTTCATTCTATAACTATACTGTCTCCACAAGTGATGGACGGCAAATGCCCGCCAATAAAGAGACCAAGCATTACCGGGGTATCATCAAAGATGATCCAAACAGTCTGGTCGCCATCAGTTTTTGGGAAAATGAAGTGATGGGCCTGATTGCCAATGACCTGGGAAATTTCAACTTTGCATCCCTGTGGGCCGGATGATTGGAAAAGTGTGCAGGTGCAGTTTGTGGATTGCAATGAACCCGAAAGCCCTATGTAACAACTCATAGAAGGAGGGAGACTCAGCCCGGAAAGTGCCCGAACAGTTCCAACAGGATGATGGTAACGGCCATCAGCATCAAAAACCAGCCGAAAGCCCGGCTCAATTTCTGGCTGTCGATGCGTTTGCTCACAGCCATACCAATAATCAGCCCGCTTGTGGTGATCAGCAGCAGCATCAGCAGCAACCCCCAATCCAAAGAGATATGTCCCAGATCGCCCAACCCTCCAAGTAAGGTATTGGCCGCAATAATCGTCAGGGATGTACCGGTGGCCACTTTGATGGGTGCATTGAAGAGGAACATCAGGACAGGAACAATCAGAAACCCTCCGCCTGCTCCGAGGAAGCCGGTAATCAAACCGATCAGTAAACCCCAGACGATCAGCGTAAACAGAGATGTTTGTACCGGGAGGGGAGTGCGGTGATCCTGTTTGTCCTTCAATACATAGATGGAAGAAAACAGGATGAGCAACGCAAACAGCATCATCAGCACAAAAGACTTGGTCAGTTGAAATCCCCCTGCGGACAGCAAAATATCCGGAATGGCGGGAAATATAAATTTGCGGGTCAGAAAAACCGTTATGATCGAAGTCACTCCAAATAAAAAAGCGATCCGAAGGTTGACCTCATCCTTGCGGAATTTGAAAAATGCACCTAATCCGCTGACCGATCCCACAATAAATAAGGAATAGGAGGTAGCAATTTCAGGCGAAATGCCAAAAAAATAGACCAGCAGCGGGACGGTCAGAATGGAGCCGCCACTGCCCACGAGTCCCAGGGACAACCCAACAAAAATTGCCAGAATATATCCGATGATTTCCATAAAGTGTGCTATGCAAACAAATGTACGAGTATAAATCTACATTACCTTGTTTCTACTGGTCTTTTGGTTAAATTTGCGAAGAACAAAAATCAGGAAATCACTAAATATGCAGGCATTCCATACTATCGTCGTTATCATATCCGCTATTGCCCTGTTTATTTATGGCTTGCAGAGTTTCAGTAAAGAAATTGAAAATCTCGGGATCGCCCGGCTCAAAAAGAATATCGCTTCAATCACCAGACTGCCTTTGGGTGGGTTCTTGCTGGGAG
>DATGNG010000123.1:0-3262 GCA_035306865.1 Sphingobacteriaceae bacterium | reverse complement strand
GCCCTTCAGCTGTCTCCGGGGTATAGGATGGATCCAACATAGCTTTTACCTCATTGGTCACTGAATCCATATTGGTGAATTGGCCCTTTGGATTCAGGTTTGAAAAGTAAGTATTTGGGAATGCAAGTAAGATATGCAAATGCTTGGAATAGGGGAGGTAATTGAGAAAAGCCAGCACCCCAATAATATGAAACCACCAGGCAAACCGCTCGATTAGGAGCAGACTCTCCACCTGATCCGGCAATATGGCCACCAACCATGAGCTGACCGGAAACGCACCCGCCTGCACATAGCCTGCTGCACCCAATGTCTGCAACTTCTGGTCGGCCGCATTCATCAGCAGAAAAGCAGACATCAATAAGATTTCTGTCACCAAAATCAAATTGGCATCCGTGCGTGGCCAGGAAGTCATTTCCGTGCCAAAGAAACGTTTGATTCTGGCAATATTGCGGCGTGCCAGGAAAATAACACAGCCTACCAGCACACTCAGTGCCAGCCATTCAAAAGAAGCAATCAGAAAACTGTAAAAGTTGCCCAATCCTGCGAAAGCCCGATGGGAACCAAACAAACCATCTTTCACAATCTCCAGCATTTCAATATTGATAATGATGAAGCCCAGATAAACAAAAAGGTGCAACAAAGCCGCAAATGGCCTTTTAAACATTTTTTTCTGCCCAAAGGCAACCAGCAGCATTGTTTTCCAACGGAGAGCCGGCTGGTCATTTCGGCTTTCAGCCCTCCCCAGTCGTATATTGCGGATGATTTTCCGTGCATTGTATCCGGCAAGTCCAACCGCCGCCAGCAACAATATTCCAAAAATGATTTGCGCTATCATAATGGTAAAAATGGTTCAGCGCTAAATTACAGAATAAAAATTACTATGCAAGCATAATAATGTATTTAGATATATTTTAAATTAAGATAGTGGCAGGGGCAAAACGAAAAAGACTGCACAAAAAAGACCGTCTCGGTTATTTCCGGGACGGCCTCTCCTTATCGAAATTTTTTTGATAAATTTAATCGACAGCGATACCTAATTTGATTTTGATATCATTGGTGATATCTTCGCCTCCCTGAAAATAAGGGATATTTGTGCTGGAAATATCAAAAACATAAGCATATCCCTTTTCCGCTGCTACACTTTGAATAGCGGTACCCACTTTTTGGTGGATAGGGGTAAAGAGCTCCTGCTGCTTCTGACCGATTTCCTGCTCTGCAATTTGCTGCACTTCCTGCAATCTTCTTTCAAAGTCCTGGATTTCAATGTCCAGAGCTTGAAGTTGCGGATCGATTTCGGCTTTATTCGCCTCACTTCTGTTCATCAGCATATCCTGAGCTTCACTTCTTTTTTTCTGGTATTCATTGAACATAGATTGCAATTCTCCGGTTTTTACACTGTCGAGAGCCTTCAATTCTTCTTCAGCCTTTAAATAATCTGCTGTAGCTGTAAAGATTTCGGCATAATTGATATGTCCGATTTTTTGTTGGGCGCTAACCGATCCAACTGTTAAAAAAAGCGCTGCAACCACTGCCAGGCTCTTCAATACATTTCTCATGCTATTCATCTTTGATTTTAGTGTTGCCAATTGCTTGGCTTGGTTTTAAAGTTAATTTTTCAGTATTTATTGTTTTAATCTCTTCCTAATAGTCTCTTTCTAATAGTCTCTTCCTAATGCCGGTTTAATTTCCTCCTAAAGCCGGATCCGGTTTATAGCCCAATTTTACAATCACATCGTCACTCTTGTCCAAACGTGGATTGGCGTACAAAAATACAACTTCTCCGCCTTTATCCAAGATAATATCTAACGCTTGTTCTGCAGCAATCTGCTGAATCGCATTTGCCACTCTTTCCTGTATAGGTTGGATCAACCTTATTTTTTCTTTGAACAGATCGCCCTCATATCCAAACTTCAATCGCTGGAACTCTTTGGTTTCTAATTCCAGGTTGATGATTTCATCTTCTCGCTGCCTACGCATTTCCGGACTCAACAATACCTGCTCTTCCTGGTATTTTTTATAGAGGTCCTCAATTTCTGCAAATCGGCTATCCACTTCTTCCTGCCATTGTACCGAAATGTCGTCCAATTGATTTTGGGCGGCTAAGTATTCTGGAATATGCTGCAGGATATATTCCGTGTCAACAAAAGCAAAACGCTGAGCCATTGCTGAGTACGAACCCAGAAATGTCATCATTACTGCGAGGAATGCAAACCTAATTAACTTCATAACTCAACAATTTAATATTTTTAATATTTATTCTCTTTTTAATTTGGACGCTCTTTTTGATTTGGACGTATTTATACATAAATGGTTTAATTAAAAGCCACCCATTTGTTGCATAATACTAAATGTAAATGTTTTTTTCCATGGGATATGGATGTTTGGCGGCATAGCAATCGGGTCGAAAGCATGACCATAATCTATCCCCAACATACCAAATATAGGCAGGAAAATCCTTGCGCCAACACCTACGGTCCTTCTCACCTTAAAGGGATTGAAATCCTGGAACTTGTTCCAGGTATTTCCTCCTTCGGCAAAAGCCAGCACAAATATGGTTGCCTGTTCATTGAGTAAGACCGGGTGTCTCAATTCCAATTGATATTTTGTATAGATTGGACTTCCGGAATTTTGTGCCACCGCCACATCTGTAGTACCCTTCGGAATCACAATACCATTTTCATATCCACGCATGGCAATGATTTCGGAACCCTGCAGGAAATCAAATCCCATCATCCCATCTCCCCCCAGTTTGAACCGTTCAAATGCTGATGTTCCGGTCACATCACTGTAGGAGCCCAAAAATCCGAATTGAGCCTGAGTCTTGAGGACCAACTTGCCAGCTATTGGAATATACCACTGTGAATCAAACTTCCATTTATGGTATTCCACCCACTTATACCTTTCCTCATCCGGAGCAGTAGGGTAGTTGATTTTATTTAAAAGAGAGTAGGGAGGCGTCACCTGAATCGTCAACTTAAGGTGTGAACCAGAAGTAGGGTATATTGGAGCGTCAACCGAGTTTCGGCTCAATTCCTGTGTCAGGTTGATATTGTAGGAAGTACCATTATCAAACAAAAAATAATTGCCATAGTTCTGCAGCTTATACTGCTGGAAACCCAGGGAATAATTGAGCTGGAACCAGTTGTCCGGCCATTGCAATTGCTTTCCGAGGGTCAAGGTCACCCCATTCATCCAGATCTTCTGCATTTTGTCATCAGCAACCGGATAATAACGCTGATAATAGGGGTTAGCCTGCGGTGCA
>DATGNG010000122.1:0-2408 GCA_035306865.1 Sphingobacteriaceae bacterium | reverse complement strand
GCACCTGAAGAGGTGCGGATACATAGAGTCATGCAAAGGGATAAGGTGTCACGGGAACAAGTCCTGGATCGTATCAGTAAACAAATGCCCGAGGAGAAAAAGCTGGAATTGGCAGATTTTGTGATAGATAATAGCGGGCAGGTTGCGGTCATTCCTCAGGTACTCGCTTTACATGAACGGTTTATGGGATTATGATTCTTCAGGATTTTTTGGTGAGAACTAACGGAGGACTGTTCTGCCGTTATGGTGATTTTTATCTTGATCCGGTTGATCCGGTAAAACATGCGGTCATTTCACATGGACATGGGGATCATGCTACTCCAGGGCATGAGTTTGCCTATTGTACTCCACCAACCTATTTGTTTATGGAATCAAGATTTGCTAAAATTTATTTGCCTCAAACTCAGCAGATTTCTTTCCATCAACCCTTTCAACTCGGAGAAGTCACACTCACATTTTTGCCGGCAGGTCATATTTTGGGCTCTGCCCAAGTCTTAATGGAGCATCGGGGCATAAGATATTTATATACCGGTGATTATAAGCTGCAACCAGATCCCACCTGTGAAGCTTTTGAGGGGACGAAAGCTCATGTGTTGATTACTGAAAGCACCTTTGCAAATCCGGAAACTTCCCATCCTCAGCCGGAAGAAGAAATCCTCAAATTATCTGCCGTTCGCAGTAATATTATGTTGGGAGCGTATTCGCTTGGAAAAGCACAGCGTTTGACCGCCATGATCCATCAGTTTTGTCCCGAGAAAACAGTGTTGATTCATCATAGTATTTTAGCTATTCACCGAATTTATCAATATTTTGGAGTGGATTTGGGGCCTTATCAGACCTATAACCGCAGGGCCATGAAAGTTCAGGATGGGAAAGAAAAGATCTACATTGTGCCCCCAATGACTTTCAGGAGTTATTCACGAGCGAAGAATGTGGTTCGGGTGTTTGCATCTGGCTGGAAACATCTTCAACGACACAATCAAATGGAGCTTTATATTTCAGACCATGTTGACTGGAATGAAATCTTGCAGTGTATTGAAAATACAGAACCGCAAGAGGTTTGGACTCTTCACGGGGATGGAAGCCACCTGATTGCCCATTTGGGAAACAGTATTCCTGTCAGGATGATTTGAACCATCGGAGAGTAGTACCACCACCGGAGATTAGTGCCATTCCTGTCTTCCCAAAGACTTTTGGCCACTTATCGGGCTCGGTATAGTATCCATTACGTATTTCTCATTTATCAATCGGGAGAGATCAGGCTGTCCGGCATCAATCCATGCGGAGTACCAAAAATTGGCTGTTTGCCTGATGGAAGCTCGTAACCTTCTTTCTACCATCCCGTTTAATGCCTGATGATAAGCTTGAGCATATTTTTCGGAATAATCTCTTTTCAAATTTCTCTGTCGCACTACATAAGCATACTTTTGATCCCTGGCAAACCTGCCATTCAGCTCTTTTTCGAGAGAAAGCACCGAATCAATCAGTGCATGGCTTTGCCTGATGATTTCCCATGCTTCATCCAATGGGGATGCAATATATGTTGCTTTTCCAACCCAAAGATTATATTGTCCGGAAAACCTTTCGGGCAGGCGGGTTTCCCAAAAAGCATGGATGCCAATTTGGTTGGTGAATTGACCGTTATAATTTTTGGTAGTGTGCAGAGGGACATGGGCATCGCCAACGTAGTGACCGAGATCGGCGGCATGCCGTAGGATTTTCTGTAAATTGCCTTCATACATGGCGTCCCTTAAATTGGTATAACTTCGGTCGATCTGCCAGGGAATGATCCCGGCTGCCCTCAATTTACGCTCCGAAAACTTTTCTTTTGCCTTAGACCAGTGTATCGGAACCGAATCGACACCGGACTCATGCAAGTCGTCAATATCAATGAAATGACGGGGGGATTCTAACGTGTCAATATAGCATCGTTTGTCAGGATCCACTGCATGTTCGGTAATATACTGAATGTATTCTTTGAAGAATCCGGAAATTTCTGGCGGCAGGCTAAAAGTTGCGGATTCATTGATCAATTTATGGGCAAAAAAGCCCCATGAACCCATCAGGTGCTGAAGCAACACCAAGCAAACAATACATATCCATTTCCTAAAATTTATTTTCATGAAACAAATATAATTAAAAATTAATATTATATCGAAATATGGGGAATTTGTTTTTAACCAAATACTTAAAATATTAATATTGAAGCTTACGGCTGTGTTGCTTGCAATTGGTATTCCGACCTTAAAAAATCAGGAGCCTGAGCATGACAAGCAACTTTCGGACTCGCTGACAAATGATCATATGCTGGCAGGGGACAACCTGCCAACCTTCGCAATTACTGATTTGAAAAACTGACAGCTATTTGTGGCATAGTTTTTAACAAAGGTTTGTTGTATCTATACTTT
>DATGNG010000121.1:0-3194 GCA_035306865.1 Sphingobacteriaceae bacterium | reverse complement strand
TTACGATAATTTTAGGACAGCAATTGAGCAAAATAAAACCGGAATCAACGAACAACGGCCAATGATGGGCTCGACTGAAGGAGGTGAAGGGTTCCGGGAGGAAGATCCATCTTATTCTGTTCCCAAAAAAGCGTCGGACATCAAATCCAAAACCCCGGTACTTGACAATTTTGGCCGGGATCTTACAAAGGCGGCGGAAGAAGGACGTCTGGATCCCATTGTGGGTAGGGAAAAGGAGATTGAACGGGTTTCCCAGATTCTTTCGAGAAGGAAAAAGAACAATCCGATCCTGATAGGAGAACCCGGTGTAGGCAAATCGGCAATTGCCGAGGGGCTTGCGCTGCGCATTGTGCAGAGAAAGGTATCACGTGTACTTTTTGACAAGCGTGTGGTGACCCTGGATCTGGCTTCGCTGGTTGCCGGGACAAAATACAGGGGACAATTTGAGGAACGAATGAAGGCGGTCATGAATGAGTTGGAAAAGTCTCCGGATGTTATTTTATTCATTGACGAAATCCATACTATTGTGGGTGCTGGAGGGGCTTCCGGCTCGCTGGATGCTTCGAATATGTTCAAGCCAGCCCTGGCTCGTGGAGAAATCCAATGCATTGGGGCAACCACGCTGGATGAATACCGTCAATACATTGAGAAGGATGGGGCTTTGGATCGCCGATTCCAGAAAGTGATGATTGAACCCGCTACTCAGGAAGAAACCATCGAAATTCTGAACCGGATCAAAGATAAGTATGAAGAACACCATAATGTCACCTATACCCCTGAAGCAATTGAAGCCTGTGTGAACTTGACCACCAGGTATATTACCGATAGGTTCCTGCCGGATAAAGCTATTGATGCGCTGGACGAATCAGGTTCAAGGGTACATTTGAAAAACATTCATGTGCCTCAGGAAATTATTGATATTGAGGAAAAAATAGAGGAAATCAAACAGGAGAAAAATCGAGTGGTTCGCAGCCAAAAATATGAAGAGGCAGCACAATTACGGGATAATGAAAAGAAACTCCTTGATGAATTGCAGACTGAGAAAGAAAGATGGGAGGCGGATACTAAAAACAGACGCCATGTAGTCAGCGAAGAAAATGTTGCCGAAGTGGTGTCAATGATGACTGGAATTCCACTTCAGAGAGTTGGGCAATCTGACAGCCAGAAACTCCTGGGTATGGCAGAATCAATGAAGGGCCGTATCGTTGGTCAGGACGACGCTGTTCAAAAGTTGGTCAAAGCCATCCAACGTACAAGAGCAGGCTTGAAGGATCCAAAAAAACCCATTGGCTCATTCATTTTCCTTGGACCTACCGGAGTGGGTAAGACTGAATTGGCAAAGGAACTTTCCCGCTTTATGTTTGATGGAGAAGAATCCTTGATTCAAGTGGATATGAGTGAATACATGGAAAAATTCTCCGTTTCACGACTGGTCGGCGCGCCTCCGGGTTATGTAGGTTATGAAGAAGGTGGTCAGCTTACAGAAAAAGTAAGACGCAAGCCCTATTCGGTTGTACTGTTGGATGAGATTGAAAAAGCTCACCCGGACGTATTCAATCTATTGTTGCAGGTGCTGGACGAGGGTCAGCTTACAGATAGCCTTGGTAGGAAAGTGGACTTCCGAAATACGATTATCATTATGACCTCAAATATCGGGGCGAGGCAGCTCAAAGATTTTGGTCAGGGTGTTGGGTTTACCACTTCGGCAAAAATTGAACAAGCTGAGTCGCATTCAAGGGGTGTAATCGAAAGTGCACTCAAAAAAGCTTTTGCTCCGGAGTTCCTGAACAGGGTCGATGATGTGATTGTGTTCAATTCGCTCTCCAAAGAGGATATATTCAAAATTATTGATATCGAGCTGCGCTCCTTATTCGTACGGATTGAAGGACTTGGTTACCAAATCAAATTATCCAATTCCGCTAAGGAATTTATTGCCGAAAAAGGATTCGACACCAATTTTGGAGCCAGGCCACTGAAACGGGCGATCCAAAAGTATCTGGAGGATCCGGTGGCCGAAGAAATTCTCAAGGGTGAAGTGAAAGAAGGTGGTGTGCTGATGGTAGATTATGACAATAAGAAAAAGGAAATTGCCATAAAAACGAAAAATCCAACAAAGGAGGACCAACCAAAGGAGGATCAACCAAAGGAGGACCAACCAAAGGAGGATCAACCAGAGAATGGACCAATAAGCTCCTAATTTTTAAATGATTCGTCGTCTGCTGATTATATTCATTCCCTTATTAGGTCTTTTGGGTCTATTTTTGGGGGGATGCAAAGCATATAAAGTACTCCCTGATAGTTATGTTTTGAAGGGGCACGATTACTATGTCAATATACCACGGGGAATCGGTGTTTATTTAGGGCCGGAATTTCTGGAAGAATCTGCACTCAAGGATGTTCACGCACCTTTAGCTGGCAAAAAACTGAATTCCAAGCAAACAAAAATTCTAAGAGAAATAGGCTACGACAGAAAAAGCTATTCGGTTCTTTTCAAGAGTGAACCGCATTCACCAATAAACTTCTTTGCTGTTGCCAATTCAGAGCCACAAAACAAAGATGGAAAAAAGGTGCAAATGCTAAACACCTCGAACCTCCCCCAAAACACAAGCGAATCCGGCAACTGGCATTATAGTATCCATCGAAAGAGAAATACGGTTTACTACCATGCCGTACTCCCCATTTCCGAACGGCTCTTTGGAGAAAAATATGTTGGACTCGTATTTCCCCTACCAGCAGATCAAGCTGATTTTTCTGAGGCAGAAAATTTTATCAAGAACAACCTGTCCGAATTAAAATCCGACAAAATCAAACACGTTCTAAGTAAAACCGTAGTCGGAAAATGTACTGTTGATCCCGAAAAGGAATATTATCATGGCTACATTATTCCCGAAGAGATCATAAACCACAAGGACTATATGTTGTTAGCAGCCTATAGCCCAACAAAAGACGGCAAAAATGAACTGATCTACTACCGGGTTCTGGATCCGGGACTAAGTATGGGAGCCTTCCGAATTTGTCCTGGAGAATATATTCTGGAATACCTCACCCTGGATGGTGAAGTGCGCTGGAGCACATCATTTTCTCCCACACCCCAGGAAAATTAACAGGAAGATTAATTAGCGCAAACGTTTGTTTGGTTTTGGATGGCCTGTTGCTGAAAACACAGTCCCTATTCGCCAAAACACAATTCGGAT
>DATGNG010000120.1:0-3393 GCA_035306865.1 Sphingobacteriaceae bacterium | reverse complement strand
GCCCCATCTTTGATCTGGTGGCGGCAACTGGTTCCCGGGGCCGCAATGATTTCCGTTGCCGGCGTTTGCCGGACGGCGGGCATGAGCACCAGTTCACTGACTTTCATGGAGACTTCGTAATGCTCTTTTTCGTAGCCGAATGAGCCGGCCATCCCACAGCATCCCGAGGGGATGGTTTCTACCTGGTAGCCTACCGGGAAGGAAAGGATGTTTTCGGTGGCACCCATCAGGTGAAAGGCTTTTTGATAACAATGTCCGTGCAGCCGGATCTTTTTTGCAGAGCTTGTGAATTGCTTCCGGTCAATCCGGCCTGCGGCCATTTCTTCCGCTAAAAACTCATCAATCAGGAAAGTGTTTTTTCCCAACTTTCGGGAATCTTCCAATAACTCTTCATCTACCAGATCGGGATATTCATCCCGAAAAGTAATGATGGCGGAAGGTTCGATGCCGATTAATGGCGTTTCTGTAGTAATCAAGGATCGCAGGGTGCTGACATTTCGGTTTGCAAGTACCTTAGCCTTTCGGAGCAGACCTTTGGAAAGATAAGTCCTTCCACTTTCGGCATGATTGGCCAATAAGACATCATATCCAAGGGCTGTGAGCAATTTATAGGCAGCCTTTCCGATTTCAACGTCATTGTAATCCGTGAACTCATCACAAAACAGGTAAACTTTCCGACCTGAGCCTGAGCCTGTACCTGTCACTGTTCCCGACTTTTCCCCAGACCGGATTTGCTGTTGTATCCACCTACGTAATGTAATCTTGCCTACCTCAGGAAGAGAACGATCCGGCGCAAAACCCAGCACCCTTTTGACCATGCGGGAAAGCACCCGATTGTTGATGACAAAGTTATAGAATCCCGGCATCAATGCCGCAAGCCGCTGGGATTTGGTGAAATTTCCGATGATCCATGAACGGAAAGGAGTGCCGTTGGCATCGTAGTAATGTTGCAGAAATTCTGCTTTCATTTTGGTGATATCCACTCCGGAAGGGCACTCACTCTTGCAGGCTTTGCAAGAAAGGCACAAATCCATGGCTTCCTTGATCTCGTCATGATCAAAGCGATTGCTCTTGGTTGAATTGGTCAAAAATTGCCGAAGCATATTGGCCCGGGCCCGTGTGGTATCCTTTTCTTCCCGAGTGGCCATATAGGATGGACACATGGTGCCTCCAGTAATATGGGTTTTGCGACAGTCTCCCGAACCCGAACATTTTTCTGCAAGTCGGAGAATGCTTTCCTGCCCACCAAAATCAAATAGCGTAGGAATTTCAATAGAATGGGTTTCCTTTTCGTAACGCAGAAAACGATCCATCGGAGGAGTATCTACAATTTTCCCCCGATTAAACACGGTATTTGGGTCAAAAATCTGCTTTACTTTCTTGAGCAAGGCATAGACTTCATGACCCAGGACTGTCGGAATAAATTCGCCTCTCAGGCGTCCATCCCCATGCTCCCCACTAAGTGACCCATTATATTTTTTGACCAAAAGAGCTGTTTCGGCCAGGACCTGACGAAAGGCATAACGTCCATCGGATGATTTGAGATTGATGAGGGGCTCAATATGCAGTTCTCCAGCTCCGGCATGGGCATAATACGATGCTTGAAGGCCATATTTTTGCAGGATCTGTTCTACTTCTGTCACATAGGCAGGCAGATCTTCCGGGGAAACCGCACAATCCTCGATCAGATTGACCGGTTGGGTATCGCCGGGTAAGTTGCGGATCAGGCCCAGACCTGCTTTCCGTACATCCCAAACCAAATCAGTTTCGGGACCCGTGATCAGGGGGTAGGCATAACCCAGACCCTGCAATTGCAACTCCTCTTTCAGGGCTTCCGATTTTTGACGGACTTCCTGAAGGCTCTCAGCCCTGAACTCCACAATCAAAAGCGCACCCGGATCACCCTCGATAAAGAATCGGTTATATTGATAGGTGGGATGTCCTTTGGTGAAATCCAGTATGTATTTATCAACCAGTTCGGAGGATTCGGGTTGGTGCCGCAAGGCAGTAACATTGGCATGCATGGATTCCAATATGGAAAAGCAATGTACACAGAGCAAACCCACCTCTTTAGGGGGTAGGGGCATGAGGTTGAGCCGCGCTTCGGTTAGGATGCCTGTGGTGCCTTCCGATCCTGCCAATAAGGTGCAGAGGTTGACGTCGCCGCCCCCCTCAAATTGGTCTAACAAGAGGTCGAGGGCATACCCGGTATTCCGGCGGGTGATACTCTTTTTGGGATAGCCCTTGTGAATAGCTTCTGCATTTTTGGGATCAGAAAGCAGTTTCGACAATTGCAGGTAAATCTCTCCTTCCCGACCAGCGGCTTGTTTTTTGGCTTCCAACTCTTCGGCATCCATGGTTTTTACAGTGATTTCCGAAGCATCATCCAACAATAGCTGGACTTCAAGAAGGTGGCTGCGGGTATCGCCCCAGACGATTGAGTGTAAACCACTCGAATTATTCCCAATCATTCCTCCAATCATTGCGCGGCTGGCTGTAGAAGTTTCGGGACCGAACATCAATCCATAGGGCCTCAGATAGGCATTCAAATCATCCCGTATCACACCCGGTTGCACCCGCACCCATCGCTCCTCCGTATTTAATTCGAGAATTTGATTGAAATGCTCAGAAACATCCACCACTATGCCCCGACCGACCACCTGACCAGCCAGCGAAGTGCCTGCCGTACGGGGAATAAGTGTCACCCCAAATATTGCCGCAAAATTGATCAGTTCTTTAAGGTCCTGTTTGGTTTTGGGAATAGCTACCGCAATGGGGGACTCCTGATAGACAGAAGCATCCGTGGCATAAGCAAGTATTACCGCCTGGTGATTTGGACTGGAATCATAATAAAGCCGCCCTGCAAGTTTGGAAGCCAAACCAGCCAAATGTTCCGATGAAAGAGAGATTTCCATTATCTATCGACTAAAATACGAAAAAGATTGCAAGCGGCTTATTTGCTGTCTATTTTATACCAATTATGAACAGATTCATCATAAGTAAATGTTTCTACAAATACATTCCTCTTAGTTTATAATTATAGTTTCACCGGAAAGTGCTGCTCAAGTATATACACTGCCAATCCACCCACCACAAAAGGTTTTGCCCGGGATCCGGTGTCTATACTTTGTTTTTTAGGTAAAACCCTAAAAACCTACACTTTTCAAGCGCAGTCCGGCGGTTTCATCCAAGCCGAACAGTAAGTTCATGTTCTGCACGGCCTGCCCGGAGGCACCTTTCACCAGATTATCTGTGGCGTTCAGAATCAAGAGTTTTTCACCATGTTTTTGCAATTGCAGAATACTCTTATTTGTATTGACTACTTGTTTGAGGTCAATATCTGCTTGGCTTACATGAGTGAAGGGATGGCTGGCATAATAATTTTGGTATAGG